>NZ_JZWV01000719.1 GCF_000966975.1 Streptomyces katrae
TGGTTTCGGGGAAGGTGTCCGGGATCATGGGCATCCCGCACACGCGGACGGTCGACATGACGAACGGTGTCAGGCTCACCCAGGCGCGTCCCTCGAACAGATCAGCTTGGAGCCCGGGTGGCAGGAGGGCCTGTACGTCATGGGGGCGGTAGGGCCAGTGCAAGAAGGCCTGCCGCCTCCAGCCCATCGACAGCACCGGCACCCGGACGACAGGAGCAGCAGCTCCCCTGCGCGAGCTCCTCACGGAAGTCCCTTTCTGGTCGAGGGCCCTGTCCTGCCGTCCGTCCCCCCACCCAGACGCCGCAGGGTCGCGCACGCGGGTCCTCGCGTCTCCTACCGCAACTGGTCAGCGGTTGTCGGGCATGGTGGGGCGGGTCCGGCCGGCGGGCTGGGTGGTGTGACGGGGGTGGTGGGTGTGGTCGCGGGCGCCGGTGATGAGGTTGCTGGTGATGGAGCGTGTGTGGGCGACATCGCCCGCGACGGCCCAGGGCGATGCCGTGAGGTAGATCCCGGTATCAGAGCCATGGCCTCGATCATCTGGGCCCGCGGGGTGGTCGCGGCCCGGTCATGGCGGGTGCGCAGCTCCAGCAGGTCGGGGTGCGGCGCGATGGGGACGTGATGCGTGGACGCCATGCTGACCTCCTGGACAGGGATGTTTAACCGCCACCTACCCCCTAAAGCGGCATTAATCGGAATTGGGACAAAGCATCGAAAGCGGTGCGGGGCGTAGGGCTCCCGCAGCCCTGACCATGACGCGGCGGTGTTGTCCGCCTGCACACGTAGATCTCCCGGGCGCCGCGCCCGGGCGGTGCGGGGGCGGAACCGATGCCCGCCCGACCGGGGCAAGGGACGGCGAGAGACTTCAACGGCGACCGGCCCCCCGTCCCCGCGCGGCCGGGGCTGCCAGTTGTAGGTGAAGAGCGCGATCCCTTTCGCGTTCAGCCAGCGCGCGATCAGCGCGTTCAGGCCTGTCAGGGCGAGGAAGGTCAGCTCCTGGATGTCGCAGGCCACGACGTCGACGTCCTTGAGGGCGGCCTGTACCTCGTCCAGGGACCCTCGGGTGGTCTCGTTGAGCCGGCCGACGGGGGTGAGGTGCACGGTCGGTCCCTAGCGGCGGTGCTTCACCCACCGGACCTGGGCGCGGACGGTGAGCACGCGTTCGACCCCGGACATGTGCAGCAGGCGGGCCACGGGGGGCCTGAGCGCGGTCAGGGCGAGGGTCTTCCCGGCCTGCATGGCGAGCTGGTCCACATCCAGCAGGGCGTGCAGCCCTGAGCTGTCGCAGAAGGTGACGCCGGCCATGTCGATGTCGAGCCCGGCGCGGCTGGCTGCGAGGGCCGCCGTGAGCTCCTGACGCAGGGCGGGAGCCTGGTCCATGTCGATCTCGCCGCTCACCTGGGCCAGGACCCGCTCGGGGCCTGGTTCGACGACCACGGCGACGTGTGCGGGCCGAGTGGTCATGGCCTTCTCCCTCGTCCGGGGAGGGCTGTCCGGTCGGCTCGGCCCGCGGGGCCAGGCCGGCCAGCAGGTGCAGGAGGTCCGCGACCTCGGGGCCGCCCTCGGCGGGGTGGCGGAAGAGGGTCCCGGGCGTGACCTCGTAGAGGTTGCGGCGGCCGTTGCGCACCCGGGTCTGGGCAGCATGCTCCTGTCCTCGGACGCCACCCCAGTGCCGACGTCGGGAGTCCGGCCCCGCCGCCTCCGGTGGGCGCCACGTCAGCGGCAGGCCGGGCAGAGGCCGGGCCGGACCTGCCGCCGCGTGTTCGTCCCCGGATGGGGCAAGAGCTGGTCATGCACGAGGACAGCCTTTCGACACCCATGCCGCAGGTCGGCTCGCTCGATGAACTGACCGGCCTGGTCGCCGACCGGACCGGCGTGTACGTGCGCTGGTCGCTGGGCCCTGCCGCCGATCTGCCCTCGGTCAGCAGCCGCGACGACCTGACCGGGATCGCGATGCCCGGACTGTCGGCGAGCGCCCTGGACGTCGAGCCGTGGTGGGGCGAGCGATCGCTGCGTCTGTGGGTCGCGCGACGCCTGTACGACTACGCCCACCTGCCGCGAACCAAGGACCGCAGGGTACGTCCCTGGCTGCTGCTCGGCACGGAAGTCGGCAGAGGCCCGGACAACGAGCCTTTGGTCACCGGCGTGCGTCCGGTCGGATGGGTGCACCAGGCGGTGATCGACGAGGCAACCCGCGAGATCGAGGACCAGCCGGGCGGCTGGGGCCCCCTGGACCGGACTCCCCGCCGTTGGCATACACGACGGCGGCCGGGGGAGGCCGGCTGAAGATGACGGACAAAAACGTGCGACGACCGGGTCGTGGCCGCGCTGCACGACCCAGAACGTGTCACCGTCGCTCCCGGTTTCACCAGGCGCCAAAACAACGGCCCCCCGCGGAAGCCCCCGCAACGCGTATGGCGTGAGGGCAGCGTCTCGGGAGCGGAGGTGCCCGGCCCGGCGGCAGAGTTCAAGGCCGACACCGTGCGGGAGGGGAACACCGTGGTCTGCGTGCTGTCCGGGGACCTCCACGACGGCACGCGGGAGCCGGGCCGCCGGGCACTGGAAGGGGCGCTGGCCGCGAGGCCGGCTCTGCTCGCGGTCGACCTCGGCGCGGAGGAGCTGTTCACCGCCGCCGGCCTGAACCTCCTCCTCACCCTGAGGGAGACGGCCCGCACCCGCGAGGTGCCGCTGGCCCTGATCTCCCCCAGTGCGTCGGTGCGGCGCGTACTGGACCTGACAGGAGTAGCGGCCGGTACGTTCTCCATCCACTCCACCATGCGGGAAGCGGCCCACTGACACGGTCTGTGACCGCCGCAGGGGTATGGGGCGGGAACGGGTGGGCAGGAGCCAGGGCCACGGACGGCGACGCCACCGAGGGGACTGGTCGCCATGGAGGTTCCGCCCTCCGCCACACGCCACTGCGAGCTCGTCCCCGGCCCGACCCGGGACACGGCCGAATTCGGAGCCTGGATCGCCTGGGTCCGGCAGAAACTGACCGACTGGCATTTGTCCGCCCACGACGCGGACGCGGTCCTGATCGCCGCGGAACTCCTGTCGAACGCCACCCGGCACGCCGGCGGCATCCTCCGCCTCACCCTCGACCACCACGACGGCGTCCTGCGGATCGCCGTCACCGATCCCAGCCGCATCCCACCCCGCCCCCCGCGCCACCGGCCGGAGTCCACCGGCGGCCACGGCCTGTTCATCATCAACAGCCTCACCCTGCGCTGGGGAACCCGGCCCGAACGCGACGGCAAGACCGTCTGGGCCGACCTGTCGGCCCCACTCCGCTGAGCCCCCAGCCGACGCCGCACCGCGCCCGTGTTCGACCGGGGTGCCGAGGACTCGGCGACAACACCACAGTCCACGCCACCGCGGCCATGATCCTGGTCGCGTCCCACACTGCGCCTAACGCTGAGCGGCGGGACCACTGCCTGCGGAGCCCATTTCCGCCTCCACGCACGGGGCACCGAGCTGGGATCGTTCACCGGATACGCCTCCCCTCCCGCCCTCCTGCGCGCATGTGGCCGGCTGCCGACGCGTACCTCGAGCGGTGCTGGAACCAGCTCGCGTCGTTGTATCCCCAGCGTGCAAGCGAGCGCCACAGCTGACAGCGCCCGGAGCTTCGAGGGGACCGGGCCCGCCGGGTACGGCCCGAGGGTTGGGGCGCGCGAAGCTCATGCAGGGACACCACGCCCGCCTCAGGAGCGTGAAACGGCAACCACCCGCGGCCGGGTCGTAGACCCGGCCGCGGGCAGGGGCCCTCCGTCGGCAGGCGAGGAAGCCGGGGTGCCGAGGGCGACGCGCAGCTGCCCTCTAGAGGTGGGCCAGCGCGAATGCGGACAGGAATCCGGCCACGGTGACCAGTCCCGTCAGCAGGTGCACCTTGCTGTACGCCTCGGGGATCATCGTGTCCGCGATCATGGCGAGGATCGCCCCGCCCGCCACGGCCGTGATCACCGCCATCACCGCCTCGGAGGCCCCGCCGAGCAGCGCGTACCCGGCGAGTGCCGCCAGTCCGCTGATCAGTGCGATGCCGCCCCACAGGGCGAAGACGTAGCGCCGGGTGCGGCCGGCGCTACGCATGCCGGCGGCGCTGGCCAGGCCCTCGGGGAGGTTGCTGATGAACACCGCCGCCACCGTGGCAGTGCCCACGTGGCTCCCTCCCAGGAGACTGGTGCCGATCACCACGGACTCTGGCACCCCGTCGAGCAGCGCGCCGAGCGCGATGGCGTTGCCCGAACCGGGCGCCTCGGACTCCGACGGCTGCTCCTGCCCGGAGCGCTTGCGGTGCTGAGCCCCGCGCCTCGCCAGCAGCGCGTTCACACCCGAGTAAACCGCGGCCCCGCCGGCCGCGCCCCAGACGACGGGGCCGATGCCGGAGCGCTCGTACGCCTCGGCGATCAACTCGAAGGACACCGCGGACAGCAGCACGCCGCTGCCGAACGCCATGACGAGCGCGATCCAGCGGGGCGGGACCCGCACGAACGAGCCGATGGCGGCGCCGATCAGCAACGCCGCGCCCGCGAACAGCCCCCACCCACCCGCAACCAGCGCTCCCACCACAGGATCTCCTCTCCCGTTGTCGTCAGATGCCGCGCATGTACCCGCCAAGCCGGGCTGCAACGGCTTGGTGT
>NZ_JZWV01000720.1 GCF_000966975.1 Streptomyces katrae
CGGCTTGGTGTCACCGCGAGGCCGTACCTGAAGTCGCCGGGGCGGCCGGGCCAGCCGATGACCTTGTCGGCCGGCGGAACGGCCGGCGGCCGGGATTCCGATGGCGTGTGGCCGGTGTTGCTATGCGGGGCTGGTGCGTTCCCAGATCTGGCGGGATGCTTCGAGCGGGTAGGCGGTGTCGGTGGGTGGGAGGTTCCAGATCCTGGTGGTGGGCTGGTCGGGGGTGAAGCGGGGCCAGCCGGGGTCGCCGGTCCGTGCGAAGGAAGTCCAGGCGGTGCGCAGGCGCTCGGACAGGTCGGCGAAGTCGGCGGGCGGTGGCGAGCCCAGGAACAGCGCTGCGTAACGGGTGTTGGGGTTGCCGAAGGTGAAGGGGACGTCGATGCCGTGGGCGGCCCCGAGGGCGTGGCCTTGCCAGGTGAAGTCGTACAGCCAGGTCCGGCCGCCGGCTCGCGTGTGGGCTTGGGCGACGCGGGTGGTCGGCATCCGCACCAGCGCGTCGGACAGCACTCCTGTGAACAGGGCGTCGTCGGAGAGCCCCGGGTAGCCCTCGCGGTAGGCGGCGGCCGCGTCCTTGCCGAGGCCGACGGCTTCGGTGACCTGCCCCAGGTCGATGTCCTGCGCTGCGGGGACCGGGCCCTGGCCTCGGTACTCCTCGTGGGTGAACCCGCAGATCAGGTCGACTTCGCCGCCCGCGCCCGCCTCGAAGGCGGTCCAGGGCTGTCCGGTCACCAGGTCGTCGTCGACGACGGGGCCGAACGCGGTGAAGCCGTCTTCGGGGCCGCGCAGTGGCGCGTCCTGGACCGCGAGGAGCGCCTCGGGCGGCAGGGAGGCCAGTGCGTCCCAGGTCGCGGGGAGGCCCGCGGCCCGGGCGATTGCCGTGGTGGCGGCGTGGGCTTCGGTGCGGGTGCGGGCTCCCGCCGGGATGCTCTGGGCGATCACGCGTCTGAACAGGCCACGCGCCGCGGGGGCGGACGCCAACAGGACAGCGGACGCGGCTCCGGCCGACTGGCCGAACACGGTCACATTCGCGTTGTCGCCACCGAACGCGGCGATGTTGTCCTGGACCCACTGCAGGGCCGCGATCTGGTCGCGCAGCCCGCGGTTGTCCGGGAAGCCCGACAGGTGACCGAAACCCTCGAAGCCGACCCGGTAGTTGAAGGTCACCACGACGACACCCGCAGCGGCGAGCGCGGTGGCGTCGTACTGCGGCATGCTCGCGGAGCCGTACTTCCACACGCCCCCATAGATCCACACCATCACCGGCAGACCGGCCGCACCCGGGTCGGGAGTCCACACGTTCACGGTCAGGCAGTCCAGCCCGTCCCCGGGCCGCCATATCGCCGGTGCACCGGGTGCCGGGGCGAGTTGCGGGGGCGCGGCCCCGAACGCGAGCGTGTCACGAACGCCGTCCCACGGCGAGGGCGGCGCAGGGGGCTGGAACCTCAGCGGGCCCTCGGGCGGGGCGGCGAATGGGATCCCACGGAAGCACGCGATCTGGTCCCGGCTCGTCCCGCGGATCTTCCCTGCGGACGTGACTACCACTGTCATGCTGACCTCCTCGGCCAAGACACCTGGCCGCGACCGGCCAGTGTGTTTCTACGGCGCGGTGGCGGCCGGCCTTCTGCTCATTGCTCCGCGTGGGTATGCGGGGCGGGGTTGTCGGCGGGTGGGGCCCGCACGGGCGCAGCAGACCGGACTCACGTCGCCTACCTGCCGGACACCACCTGACCGATAGACGGGCACCCGCCAGGCTCATTTCAGTGTCCAGCACGCAAGACCAGCAAGAACGCACCCGCCACCATTCGCGGTGGGCAGACTCAGGCGATGTGGCGGAGAAGACTGACGCGAAGCTCGCCGTCGAGGAGGTCGTCCATCCGGGCTGCGAAGTCCTGTAGGTGGGCGGTCTGGAGGTTCGCGGCGTGGTCGGCGCGGCTGCGCCAGATCTCGTAGAAGCAGAACGAGGCGGGGTCGTCCACATCCACGTGCAGGTTGTAGGTGACGCAGCCCGGCTCGCGCGACGTGGGCGCCACGAGCGCTGTGAGTGCCTGGTGCAGAGCCTGCTCCTTGCCGGGCTTGGCCCGCAACTGAGCCACGACTGTCAATGCGTCAGATTCGATGTTCGTCATGTTCGTCATCAGGGTGCTGGGTGTTCCTGTTCATGGCGCGGTGACCCGTTGCCACCAGCTGCACAGGACGACGCTAGGGGCAAGTAGTCCGGCTATACAGTCCTCTTTCATGGACAATGACCGGACCAATCGAGCAAGCGGCCTCCTCATCGAATTGTCCGAGGACGGCGGGTCGCTGTACGAGCGATTGACGAGCGGGATCAGGACCGCCATCGTGGAGGGCCGCCTGGGACCGGGCCACCTGCTCCCCCCGAGCCGCGCACTGGCTGCCGAACTCGGCTGCTCCCGATGGGTCGTCAACGAGGCGTACACCCAGCTCGCCGCCGAGGGCCAACTTCAGACGCGGCAGGGCTCCGGCACGCGCGTCACGGCCCATCCCACCAGGCCCAAACCGGACCGGGCACCAACGACCCGGCGGGCCCCTGCCGCACCACCGGTGGTGGCCGACCTCCGGCCGGGCACACCGGACGTGGCCGCGTTCCCCGCACCCGGGTGGACCCGCTCCCTGCACCACGTCCTCGCCACCGCCGACTGGGAACCGTCGGTCTTTCCGCAGGCAGCAGGGACGCAGCGGCTGCGGGAGGTCGTCGCCGCCCATCTCCGCCGGGTACGCGGACTGGCGGTCGAGGCTGACGAGGTACTCATCACCTGCGGCACCTCCCACGGAGTGTCGCTCGTCGCGCGGGTCCTGGCCGCACGCGGGGTCCCGCACCTGGCCGTCGAGGATCCCGGCTGGCCCCGTCTGCACCAGGTCGCGGCCGCCGCCGGCCTGCCCACCGAGCCGGTCGCCGTGGACGCCGAGGGCCTCGACGTCGAGGCCCTGACACGAACAGACGCCCGGGCGGTGCTGTGCGCACCGGCCCACCAGTTCCCCACCGGCGCGGCTCTGTCCCCCGCACGCCGGAGGGCTTTGCTCACCTGGGCCGCGCAGCACGCCGCCGTCATCGTCGAAGACGACTACGACGCAGAGTTCCGCTACGACCGCAGACCCGTCGGCGCGCTGGCCGGCCTCGACCGCAACCTCGTGGTCTACCTCGGCTCGGTCAGCAAGACCCTGCATCCCGGCCTGCGTCTGGGCTGGATGGTCCCACCGCCGGCACTGCGCCAACCGCTGCTTGACGCCCTCGACACCGCGGCCGCCGGCCCCAGCACCCTGGACCAGCTCACCTTCGCCAGGCTCGCCGGCACCGGCGGCTACGACAAGCACCTACGCCGCGTACGCAAGACGTACAGGGCCCGCCGCGACGCCCTCGTCACTACGCTGGGCAGCCATGCCGTGATCCGCGACTGCGGCCCGGTCCGCGGCATCGCCGCAGGCCTGCACCTGTTGGTCCCCCTGCCCTCCGCACTCGACGACCACACGATCGTCGAACACCTCGCAGACCGCGGCATCGCCACCGCCGCCCTATCCGGATACACCACCCGACACCAACCGCCGGCCCTCGTCATCGGCTACGGCCGACTCGCCCCCAGCCGCGCGCAGTGGGCAGCCGAACAGATCGCGGAGGTCCTCCTTGACCAGCTACCGACTCCACGCTCAGGGGTGACCGGCTAGCAAGGCCGTTGGCATGCGACATGCGGATGGGCCCGGGCTGAAGGCGAGAGCTCGGGAGCGCCGCGAGTCGGGCGGCCCTTAGAAGCCGCTGTCTTTCCGGGCGTGAGGGATGTGCTTCTGGTCGTGGGGCTTCTGGAACAACGCGAGCTCACCGCTTGTGGACGAACTGCGGGAAGAGGCCGATCGTATCCAGGCCGAGCTGGCCGTGGCCGAGCGGGAGTGGAACGAGTGGGTCATCGCCCGCTTGCGCGTCGGCGAGGTGCTGGCGCCGGACGACGTCGATCCCGCCGGACCCGAGGCCTCCCAGGATCTGAGAGATGCCGGTGAACAGCCGTGCGGCCCGAGCTTTCGGAGGCGGCTAAGCCGAAATCGGTGGTGCCAATGTGGCGTGCGGGGCTGGCCTGGTCGGCATTGTCGGTGGACCACCAGCGCATCCTGTTCGGCAGTCCCACCGAAGATTCCAGGTTGGTCGGGCGCGCTGTCGAAGGCGCCGGGCGTGTGAGGGCGTCCGGCCACTTCTTGCAGGCACCCTGGCGGGTAATGCCCCCACACGGCTCCCAACTGCTCGTAACTTGCCCCGTCGGTGCCGGCCGTCGCCCTCTACAAGGCGGCCCGGCCGCTGTCCGGAGAGGCGAAAGCCCAGCTCAGGGGTGCAACACGGGCCGCGTTGCAGTCAGCGGCCAAGGGTGTGCGGCCGCCGACGGGGCGGAGCCAGGCCGGCGAGGCCATCCGGGTCAGTACCCCTCGCGCACCTCGAAGACGCCGCTGTCCCAGTACACGGACGGCTTGTCGGCCTCACTCGGCCAGTCGCTCTGCAGATGGCGGCGGCCGTGTCCGAGGGCTCCGACCCGGTGCGGGCTCAACCGCCCCGCCATCAGGTCGTCCGCTTCGGCGTCCGTGATCGGCAGAACGGTCCGGTACTGTGCGTCCTGTGAGGCGACCCAGTCGACGTACTCGGTGAAGACGCTCGCGAAGGCCTGCGAACAGAGGCCGCAGCGCTGGACAGAGACGATGAAATGCGAGTCGTCCTGAATCATCCTTTCGACCCGGACCCCGTTGTGGCTCTGATGGTGCGCCTGGGCCACCAGGGCGTCCTCGGCGCAGCAAGCCGCGCACCCGAAGCCTGCGTGGTCACTTCCATACTGCGAACCCACGGACCCCCCCCGCCTGAGCTGTCCCTGATCGGCCGTCACCATAGCAACCCACCTCGCAACGGGGGGCGCGCCCATCTGCGCGGGTCACAGGGTGCGACAGCGCCCGATGCGACAGGGAGTGCGACGGCAGCTGGCTCTCAGTGGCTGTTGTCGTTCTGGACTTGAGGACTGCGTTCTCGCTTTTCAGGCGTAGTTTCGGCCGTCTCGTGGGAGTGGTGACGTGTCGTCTCGTCACTTCGATGGAGGTCGGGGATGCCGTCGGTCGTTGGGCTTCTGGAACAGCATGATCGCCGACGACCGCCTCCGTCGTCTCGCGCGTCTTGTACTTCTGCCGGCCCCGCACGGCAGGACGATGGGGCTCGTCCAGCCGCTTGAAGACCACGCCTTCCATCCCGACCGACGCCCACGTCAGCCACTCGCGCACCGTCTCCGCCTCGGTGGTCGACGGACACAGCACCCACGGCGCCGTCAACCGCCGTTCGGCGAACACGGACTCCAGCGCTGCCCTGCGCTGCCGGTACGGCCACGCGGTCGCATCCGTTGCGGACAGCCGCACCACGTCGAACGCGACGAAATTCGCCGGCCACTCGCCCGCGGCCCGAGCCGTACCAGCGCCACGCCGGGCCGGCCCGGCCGCAGATCACAGTCCAGGACGGCAACGGTCGGGAACGGATCCGGCAGAAGTACGCCGAGCCGTTGTTTTGCGGGTGGAATTGCCTGGGACCGCGCCCTGACACCGTGATCGACTGTGCCTGCCGCAGGGGCGCCCCTACCGCCCCGCCGGCCGGAAGGAAGCGCGTCCGTGCCCGAATGGGACGGTCGCACGCACGAAGGAGAGACATGCTGGTTCGCAAGTTGAAGGCGGCCGCGGTCGCGGCCACTGCGGTGGCGAGCGCCGCGGTGATGGCCACACCGGCCCAGGCGGGGGCGGCCTACTGCTCGCATGGAGGCGGCGCCTACCTCTGCGAATACTCGCCGACCACCCGCGTCCTGCCCAACGGCACGAAGCAGGACTTCGTCGTCGGCACCGACCGCGCGGTGTGGACCCGCTGGACGGACTCCGACGGGGACTGGTCGCGGTGGATCTCCATGGGCGGCAAGGCGTACAGCAAGGTGTACACCTACGACTACGACACCAGCGACCCCTGGTCCTTCCGAATGTTCTACTACGACCAGCAGGCGGAGTACTGGGGCCGTAACCGCGATCACGACGGCAACTGGTCCGGGTGGATCCACTACGACACCCCGCTCAACGGCTGACCACCACGAGCCGGCCGCATGACCCCAGCGGCCCGGCCGGAGCTCCCCCAGCCCGTACGACGGGTTCCGTGAACGGGAAGCGTTCGCGGAACCCGTCGCCGCCCCGCTCAACGACGAGCGAGGTGGCCTGTCACGCTCAGTCGACGCCGAGTTTCGCGAGGGCGGCGAGCTGGTCGGTGGTGGGCTTGTCCCGGCGGCTCTCGGTGTTGGAGACCCACACACCCAGCTTCACGACCACCGGCTCGGCCCCACCTTCGACCTGCGATCTCTTCGCCGTGGGCGCGGGGCGCCGGCCGGAGGGCGCCTTCCCGCTCCACCCACTGCGCAAGGGCCGCCAGGCCC
>NZ_JZWV01000721.1 GCF_000966975.1 Streptomyces katrae
GCGCAAGGGCCGCCAGGCCCCGCTGGAACGCCTGCTGCGCCTGGCCCGCAGGGGCGGGAGCGGGCGCCTGGTCGGGCTGCACGCCGATCGCGGTCAGCCGCTCCTGCTGCTCGGGCAGCAGCCGCGCCCAGGTGGCAGGCTGCTTCTGCTGTCGGAGCCACCATCCGATGTCGTCGCCGTCCAGGAGCACGCCGGGGGTGATGTCGGGCAGGTGGCCGTCGGCGTCGACGAGGTCGGCCGGGACGCGGTAGTGCCGCTGCCAGTCCAGTGGCCAGGGT
>NZ_JZWV01000722.1 GCF_000966975.1 Streptomyces katrae
CAGGGCAGTCCCAGTTGGCTCCGGCCCTACGAGGTTAGGGTGCTGATTCACGAACCGAGGAGGGCTGGCGTGCACGACAGACCGCGGCTTGAGGAAGCCATTGATGTCCTGCGCGCCGAGCTGGACGTCGGGCGATCGACGAAGACCGAGTTGACCACTCGGGCTGCGTGGCTGGCCTTCATGCGATTCGCGCGGCAGCGCTTTGCCACCGCGCCCACACCCGACTCAGACGGCCTGCTCTTCCAGTACGGCACGTACGCCTTCAGCGGGCGGCCGATGTTCACTGTGGACCTCACGCGGCAGTTCGACGTCAGTGACGACAAGGGTGAGCACGAGCACTACCTACAGGTTCACTGCGAACTCCGCTACGAGCGCGAACCCGTCCTGGATGCCCTGGGTAGCTTCGATTCCTGGTTCTTCCACGACACCAATGGGGACCTCGACGAGTGGTTCGCCGCCATGGAGAGGCACCTCGAACTGTTGCTTGCTCGCAGGCCCTCCGAGATCGATGTGTACGAGGAGCCGGTATAGGTCGTCACGCCAGCAGGACTCGCTTGCGTAGGAGGTCGAAGCCGGCGCGGCCGAACATCTGGCGTTTGAGCATCTTGATCCGGTTGACGTGGCCTTCGGCGACGCCGGAGTTCCAGGGCGGGGCGAGGCCGGCGATGACGGCGTCGCGGTCCCGGCAGACCACCTCGACACCAGGCCGCTGGGCGAGCCAGGCCGTCAGGCTCGACGCTTCTCGATCGGGTAAGAGATCGAATGGACGGCGGGTTTCGACGTCCACCAGAACAGTGCCGTAGTGGCGGCCCTTGCGGGTGGCGTACTCGTCGACGCCGACCACGCGCGGCGTCGGCACCTTCGGCTCAGGCAGCGCTTCGACCAGGCACAAGACCGTACTCCGGCTGATGGACATGCCGAGCATGACAGCCAAGCGGCGCCGGTTTGACCGGCCAGGGCAAGGCCGACTGCGGTCAGGGTGGATCGCAGCCGCTCGGTGCGCTGGCCATAGTTGCGGGTCAGGCCGGGTATCTGCTCAACGAACGTCCGGCGCGGGCACTTCGTGTTCCGGCACCGGAACCGCCGGACCCGCAGCTGGAGTACGACGCTTCGCCCGGCACCCAGGCCTGGAGCATTGCTTCCCGGCCGCCCCCGGATCTCCACCTCCTTCTCCACCCCCGGGTCCAGGTGCGGAAGGCGGCTCCGCAGCAGTCTGGAGGGCATGACAGCAACCGAGTGGATCACCGACATCGCCCTCGTCCTGATCGTCTTCCGGCAGCTACGGGAGGGCCCTCTGGACCGGAAGACCTTCCTGCTCCCGCTGGCGATCGTGGCCTTCGTGGGGTACTCGTACCTGGACTCCGTCCCCACCGACGGCAACGACCTCGTCCTGATCGGCACCCTGACGGCCGTGGGTGCCGCGCTCGGCATCGCCGGCGGCATCTACACCCGGATCCGCAGCCTCGACGGAGCTCTCCTGATCAAGGCGGGCGCCGTGTCGGCGGTCCTCTGGATCGCCGGGATGGGGGCCCGGATGGGCTTCCAGACCTGGGTGGAACACGGCGGCGGCGCCGATGACGTGGCCCGGTTCAGCCTCGCCCACCACATCACCAGCCAGCAGGCGTGGGTCGCGGCCTTCGTGCTGATGGCGCTCACCGAGGTCGTCACCCGAGTGGCCACGATCTACATCCGCAGCCGGGCCATGGCGAAGGCCGCCACCCGCCCCGTGCTCGGCACCACGGTCTGACCGTGCCGTATCTTCGGCCTGTGCCCGCAGACCAGAGCGCCCCGCACCCCGGCGACGACGCCGGCCGGAGTGCGGGCGCGCGCCCCGTGCCGGGGCACGACGTGCGCGTGCAGTGGGTGATCTCCCTCGCGGTCGTCGTCGTGGGACTCCTGACGATCCGGCCCATGGGGCCGACCGGCCGGGGCTTGGCCGTGGCAGCCCTGTTCGTGGTCAACTCCGCCGCGCTGCTGGCCCGCCGGCTGCCCGAACACAAGGTCCCGCCGCGCATCGCCGTCGGCTGGCTGACGCTCGGGGTCGTCGCGGCGGCCGCCCTGATCGGCCTCAGCAGCAGCGGAACGGGTTACCTCTTCGCCTTCTTCCTCGCCGGCCACATCGGATACCGGCTGGAGACCAGACAGGCCCTCGTCGTGGCGGGATTCTGCAGCCTGCTCTGCGGTGCCGTGCTGTACTTCCGCCTGGGACCGGGGCACGAGGCGCTGCCCTGGGTGTTCGGCCTCGCCACCGGCGCCCCGGTCCTGATCGGCATCGTCAACCGCAGCCAGCGGCAGGCCGTACGGGCGGCGATCGATGCGGCGGAGTCGGCCGAACGCGCCGCCCGCGCCGAGGCGCGTACCGCCGTGCTGACCGAACGCGGCCGGATCGCCCGGGACGTGCACGACGTCCTGGCGCATTCCCTCGCCGGGATCAACATGCAGCTGGAGCTGGCCGACGCGCTGATCGACACGGGGGATCTGGAGAAGGTGCGCGAGGCCCACGCCAAGGCACACAGCCTCGTCAAGGAGAGCCTGAAACAAGCACAGTGGACCGTCCACGCCCTGCGTGAGGACGCGCTGCCGCTGCGGGAGACCCTGGCCTCGATGCTCGCCTCCGCAGGCCACCGGGACGTCCTCACCGTCACCGGGACGGTGCGCGAGGTGCCCGCCCAGGCCGTCCAGAACCTGCTGAGGATTGCCCAGGAGGCCCTGACCAACGCGGCCCGGCACGCTCCCGGGGGAGCCGTCTCCATGGAGCTGGTGTTCACCCCGGAGTCGACTGTGCTGAGGATCCGCAACCGCCCCGCCACCCGCCCGGCGGCCCCGGGCGCGGGCAGCGGGATGGGTCTGATCGGCATGCGCGAACGCGTAGCCTTGCTCGGGGGAACGCTGACCGCGGGCCCGGTCACGGAGGGCCCGCATCTGGGCGACTGGCAAGTGGAGGCAGTGATCCCGCAATGACCGAAGCGGTCGCACAGGAGGAGCAGTTGAAGGTGGTCGTCGCCGACGACCAGGCCGCCGTCCGTGAGCCCCTCGCCGCGGTCCTCGCCCTGGCCGAGGGTATCGAGGTCGTCGCGGCGGCGGCGAACGGCACCGAGGTGCTGGCGGCGGTCGCGGCCGGCCCGGTGGACGTGGTGCTGATGGATCTGAGGATGCCCGTCATGGACGGGATCGAGACGACCCGCCGACTGGCCGGTGAGTACCCGGACGTCGCGGTGGTGGTCCTGACGACCTTCGCCGACGACGACTCGATTCTCGGCGCGCTGGGCGCGGGGGCCCGCGGCTACCTGACCAAGAACGCCGGACGCCAGGACATCACCCGCGCGATCCGTGCCGCGGCCGCCGGCCAGTCCGTACTCGACCGCGAGGTCCAGGACCGCCTCCTGGCCACCGCCAGGACCCACGCGCCCCCGGCCTACCGTCCCTTGCCCGAGGACCTCACCCCGCGCGAACGCGAAGTCCTCGCGCTGATCGGCGAGGGCCTGCCCAACCGGGGCATCGCCGAGCGGCTCTTCATCAGCGAGGCCACGGTCAAGACGCACATCAACAACCTGTTCGCCAAGGCAGGGATCCGCGACCGCGCGGACGCCGTCCGCCGCGCCATCGCCGCGGGCCTGGCCTGAGCTGTCGTGGACCACGCGATGTTGATGTCGGATCACGGCCGGTTCGCGTGGCGGGGCGGCGGCCCGTAGCTGGTAGGCGACCGTCTGGGGGCGCGGGAACGCCCGGTCAGGGTGCGGGTAGCCCGTGCCGATATGGCGTGCGGGGGTGAGCCGCCCGTGTCCCCTATGGCTGCGTCCGCAATGAAGGGCCCCGTTCAGAGATCCTCGGCATCCGGGTAGTGCTGGCGAAGTTCGCTGAGTACGCGCTCGTCGACGGCCATGACATCCCACGAGGAGCTGTCGAACTCGGTCAGGACGAGCACCAGCTCGTCCCCGGCGAACCCACGTGCTTCGGCGTTGATCAACTGGAGGAAGGGGGTCGTCAGCGACAACAGCGTCAACATATCCATGCCGGCGTCGGCGGACCGTCTCTCCATCTCGACACAGCGAGGATCGACGATCTCGTCGCACTCAATGCGCCACGTCAGGTCCAAGCCGGAGCTGCCGAGCCGAACCAGCACCTCAGCCAGGGTCACGTAGTGCTCTCCGTGCCAGGCAGGAAACGTGATCCCCCTCATCCCCGCCTCTGCTACAGCTGTATCGCGTGACATGCGGCCCCTTCGCTCAACGAACACTAGGCCATGGCCGTGATCAGCTCATACGATCCATCGGACAGGCCCGCTCGCCCCGGGAGGCATAGATGATCACGACTCAATGTTGCGCGACACGAGGTTGTTGATGCCTGAGCAGGTCTTCAACTCGTCGCAGCGAGTCCCGGAAGATTGCGGCGCGGCTGGACGTTGGCTGCAGGTATGAAGATCGGCGAGGCTAGCAGAGTCAGCGGTGTGAGTGCGCGGTCGTTGCGGCACTACGAGGACGAGGGCTTGATCGTCCCTGGTCGTTTCAGCAATGGGTTCCGTGACTACTGCCAGTCCACCATCGATCGGGTGCTCGTCATCCGGTCGCTGCTGCAGTCCGGGCTGCCCGTGCGGTTGATCAGGGAAGTCCTGCCCAGCCTCACTGACGGAACCGATGCCGGCACCGAGGTGGTGTGTGCGGAGTTCCTGCACGAGGTGCAGGGCTATCGCGATCGGCTCGCCGCCCGCATTGCCGTTCTCAGCGATCAGCAGGCGGCACTCGACGCCTACTTGAGAGAGGCCCGCTGTACTGATCTCTGACGACCGCTTGACCTTGACGTAAGTGTGAGGTTCCTACGGTCGGTGCATGGAGATCAACACGCAGCAGAACACCGCCGAGCAGACCGTTCGAGCACTGGTCCAGCGGTCGCACCGGGGGCCGAAGGACCTGACTCTTGTGACGAATCACCGCCGCCCCTCCCCAGGGCCCGGCGAGTACCTGATCCGCGTCGGCGCCGCCGGGGTCAACTTCGCCGATGTCATGCAGACCCGTGGCACCTACGGAGGAGGCCCGCAGGCACCCTACGTGGCGGGCTTTGAGGCGGCCGGTGCAATCGTGGGGGTCGGCGCGGACGTCGAGAATCCGCTGCCACTTGGGACCCATGTCGTCGGAGCCGGCCCCGGCGCCTTCGCGCAGTACATGACGATGCCGGCCGCGGGGGTACTTCCCGTACCGTCAGGCTGGAACGATGCCCAGGCTCTCGGTCTGGTGCTGAACTGGGCCACCGCGTTGGCGGCACTGAAGCCGTTGGGCGAGATCAAACCGGGCGAGGCGGTGCTCGTTCATGCCGCGGCCGGCGGCGTCGGGCAGGC
>NZ_JZWV01000723.1 GCF_000966975.1 Streptomyces katrae
CGCCCCGCCCGCCACTACGGTGCGCGGGTGATCGCGACGGCCTCGCCGGAGAAGCACGACACCGTCAAAGCCCTCCTCGGCGCCGACGAGGTGCTGGACAGCCGACGCCCCGATCTGGCCGAGGAGATCACCCGCCTGACAGGCGGGGTCGACCTGGTCCTGGAATCGGTGGGCCAGGCCACGTTCGAGGCCAGCCTGTCGGTCACCAAACCCTTCACCGGACGCATCGTCGTGTTCGGAGCCGCTTCCGGTGACGCCACTGTGACCACGCGCGAGCTGGTCTTCACCCACCAGGTTCAGATCAAGGGCCTGCACATCGGCGCGCTGGCGGCCGCGGCCCCATCCCTCTACCAGTCGTTGCTCGTCGAGATCGAGGCTCTCATCGCCCACGGCGTCTACCCGCCCGGCATCCCCCACGTCCATCCCCTGGCCGAAGGACCGGCAGTGCTCCAGCAACTCGAAGCCGGCCAGACCCGGGGCAAGCTGGCCCTCGATCCCTGGCGCTAGGACTTGTCCGCACTGTCAGATTGGGGGCCATAGTCGCAGGCAAGTCCTGGCAGATCCTCCGCCGGGCCCGCTGCAGCCCCAACCGGATGACCGTCATCACCGCAGCCATCCTCACCGTGGAACGTCAACGCTGACGAGGCTCCTTGCCGTTCCAGGGCGAGGGCGGCTTGGCAATGGCCGTCATCCAGTTGCGAACCGTCTCACGACCAGAGAAGTCGACCTTCGGTGAACCGACAGACCGGGGAGCTTCCATCGGCGATCCTCGTCAGCGTTTCCGCGACGGAGTCGAAATACTGGGCCATCGACTCGTACTCGCCGGTGACTGTCATCTCACCCACGAACCAGCTGCCGACGCGCCCGTCCCGCACATCGATGAACTTCCCCCTCCAGCCGTCCTGGTCCGACAGGAACGGGATCCACTCGTTACGCCAGAACGGGTGGTCCGGCTGGTCCGGAGGGTCGAATCCGCAGGACGTGGAGCGGTTCGCGTAGAGCCTCTCCATCGCCCGGACACCCAGAAGGAAGCTTCCCTCGTCGGGGAACCCGTCGAAGCCGCAGCACATCACGTCGTCGTCGAACTCTTCCTCCGGCAGGTCCAGATTGTTCTGCAACAGCCACGTCCGCAGGTCCCCATGCAGGCGGATCCCCATCCGCCCTTCGGCTGCCGCGAGCATCTGCTCCGTCGCGGGCCCGGGCAGATCCGCGTGATCGGATGGCGCGTGCTCCCGAAGAAGACCCATCACACGCGACCAACTTTCAGCCGCACTCATCGCGCTCTGCCCTCTCCACAGGGATGACTCCGTCCGCCTACGCCACTGCGGAGGTTGAGAAGTACCGGCCGGAGAACCTTGCAGGGATGGTACTTCCCACATGTGTTCCACCCCTCCCCACGTTCGTCTTCCACACCGAAGCGCAGGGTCGACCGCTCAGCGAAGTGCCCGCCCGCGACTTCTCACAGACAAGCCGCTGTGCCGGCGGGCCCAGCCGAAGAGTTTCCAGGACTCAAGCGAGGGGACACGATGTCACCCTGGGGTGGCGCAGCTGCAAACGCTCGCTGTCTCCCGCGCCACCGCCCCAAACCCGAGAGATCACAGACAGGGGCCTGCTGGCCCTCGCACAGTGCCTCGCTGCCCCTTGTCCCGGGCGAAGCCGGCGTGCCCGTGGCACCGTGGCAGAGGTCCATGCAGCGGGGCCGGTCGGCGGGCAGTCCCGCCGGGCCCGCCGCGGACCCCCTGGCCTCTTTCGTGTCCTTACTTCCGGGGCTTCCCGGCAGCCTGCCGAGTGCAATTGGCTACGTTGGTGAGAACGGGCTCTGGTCCACTTCTTGTGGTGCGGCCACGCGGGGTAGTCAAGGGGTGATTAGGGGGACCTGTGTCAGAACGGCGGGTCGTCGCTGTAGCTGCCGCTGCCTGTCCAGTTATCGTCCCAGGAAGCGCGGGCGGCTCTGAGATGGGCGTAGTGCTCGCGGGCCGCGATGTCGGACGCGTTCTCCAGTCCGCTGGTGTCGTGGCCCCAGGCCTTCAGCGTCTCCAGGACGCGGTCCCGGTGGTGTCGGTCAGTGCTGATGGCCAGTAGGCGTCGAGCGTGGTCGACCAAATCGGCTTGGTATTGGGTGAGGAAGGGGTGCTCGATGAGGGGGATGGCGGTGACCAGGGCGGTGTGGCGGACGTTGGCGTCGTCATGACCTAGGAGGGGACGAACAGCGGAGAAGATCGCCGGGCGTGCGTCCCGGAACGCCCGCATCGCGTCGTACTCGTCGAGGAAACCCCCGTCGAAGACGCGTTCGCCGGCAGCGACGCACTCGTCGTCGGCGTCGTAGGCGGTGTCGCCGAGCCAGTCGAGCAACTGCACAAGAGTCGGGCGGTGCTGTGTCCCGATGCCGGGGTTGTCGTCGCCCGCCGTGATGGCCGGATGGTTGAGGATGGCCGCGACGAAGAGCGCCACGGGCACGGTGGCCTCGTAGATGCTGTTCTGGTGGGTCCCGGGCCCCAGCGCGGCCTGGAGAGCGGCCTCCCTGATGACCGGGTCGGGGTCGGTGAGAAGTGTCAGTGCCGCCGGCAGGTCTTCGCCCGTCCCGAAGGCTGTGTCGAGTGCCCCCCAGTTCGTATTGTTCAGCAGTGTTTGGAATGGCGGGAGGGCGGCAGGGTGAGGCTGCTCGTTCTGGCTGCTGCTGTGGGTCACAGGACGAGGCTATTGCGTTGACCAGCCAGAGCTGTGCGCGGGTGTCACGTGTGGAGCAGGATTCGTTTGCGGAGGAGCTCGAAGCCTGCGCGGCCGGACCTGGCGCTTCAGCATCTTGATCCGGTTGACATGGCCTTCGACGACTCCAGAGTTCCATGGCTGAGAGAGTCCGGCGGTGACAGCGTCGAGGTCGCGTTCCAGGTGCCGGGCGAATCGCAGGAGGCTGGGCAGGTCGGCGTTGGTCGCAGCCTCGATCCAGGCCGGAAGCTGGTGTCCTTGCAGCTGAGTAAGCATGTGCGGGAAGGAACGGATGTGCCCGACGAGTGGCTCCAGTTCGGGGCAGTTGGCCAGTACGACCTTGAGCCGGAGCCGGTCGCCCTCGGCCAGGGCCTCGGAACGGGCAAGGATCCAGCGGGTAACGGCGCGAGCGTATGGCGGCCGAGGGCCGACCGGCTGGGGCTTACCACGTAGATTCCGGCTGACGCAGGCGCGAACGGTGCCGTAGCCGTCCGGGTAGCCCTGTCTCTTGATCTCCTCCCACAGCTTCCAGGCGTTGGGGCAGTCCTCCTGTCATCGCTGGTCGAGGTATGACTTGAAGGCATCGAGCTTGGTGGGGCGGCTTTGCCACTGGCCGGCGAACAGCTGCTCCGGCTCCGCGGCATGGGCAAAGCGGCGGACCGTGCTGAGGCCCATGCCGAGCGGGCGGGCGATGGACCGCTTGCTGTGGCCGGCGGCCAGGAGCGCGTGGACGGTTGCGTGCTTGGCGCGGGTCCGCTCACGAACCGGTGCCCTGTCGGCCACGGCGACGACGCGGGCGGATTCGACGCCTGCCGGGGCTCCTCCGGTGGCGCCGGTGCCGGGCGTAGGCAGGCGCGGTGCCGGTACACGCACTTCTCGGCGGCTTCGCCGAGGTTGTGCCAGAGGTGCCATCGGTCGGCGACCTGGAGGGCCTGCGGGGCGCCGCGGGTAGCGCCTGCGGCGTAGAAGGCGGCGGTCACGGCAGATGATCTCAACTCCGGGCCGCTCGGAAAGCCAGGCCGCGAGCGTGTCCGCCTCGCGGTCCGGAAGGAGGTCCACCGGCAGACGCGCCTCGACGTCGACGAGCACGGTTCCGTAGATCCGGCCCTTGCACTGTGCGAAATCGTCCACGCCGACCACGCGGGGCGTGGCGCTGGGCGGATCTGGCAGTGAGGTGACCAGCCCCAGGAGCGTGTTCCGGCCGACTCGCACCCCGAATGCGTCCGACATCCGGGCGCCGGCACGTCCTGCGAGCGCGAGACCGACCGAAACCAGCGTCGATCGCACTCGCTCCGTCCGCCGACCGAACCGACGTGTTAGCCCGGGTACCTGCTCGACAAACGTCTTGCCCGGGCAGGAGTCCTCCGCGCAGACGAACCGGCGCACCCGTAACGACACCACGACCAGCTTGCCAGCGGTCGGCAGATCACGAGGAAACCGCAGGTAGGAGCCATGTATTCGCTCCGACCAACACCCGAAGTCCGGGCACGTAGCCCCACGGGCTTGGGCCTGGGCCTCCACCCGCACTACGGCGTCGGCCACCTCGACCGACTCCGCCGCACGTTCTCCACCGACCAGAACAACAACTCATCCAGCTGCGGCCGTACTCCGTTCACGAGGCAAAACTGTCGCCTCACGCCGCCCGGGCGGGACTATTTTCGGGCGACCTCGGCAGCCATCTAACGAGGAGCAGCAGTCACGCTGCGTGAGTTACCACAGGAAGTGGATTAGAGCCGCCTCTGACCTACGCAGCCACCTTCGCAAGCTCCAGATTCGGGAGTTAAGGCGTACCGTGCTGATGTGATCACGACTGCACCAGGGACCGCCTTACTACTCGCCGCCGCTCCAACCGGCAAGAGTCGGCTGATTGATGCCACTCGGGTCTTGCCCACCCTGGCAGCCTGTCCACCCGCGTCCCTGACCCGCACGACCGCCGGAACTGTCGTCGAACTCGCCGACCCTGTCGATCAGCAGACCGTCCTCACCCGCATCCGGGCCGCCGCGGCTGCTCCAGGCCCTCTGACGCTGATCCTTGCGGGCCAACTTCAGCTCGACACGAGGCAGAACGAGATCCATCTGGCTCTCGCCCGCGCGACGCCGTCCACCCTGCGCTACACGGGACTTCCTTGGGCCTGGCTGGCCAGCGAACTCAAACCCCGACGCCCGGGTACTACGACCGTCCTGGTCGACTTGGTGGCGGCCCCCAGCACGTGGCAGACCATCCGCACGCATGGGCTCACGCTCGGCCACGGGATATCGCTCTACGGACGCATCGCCCCGTCGCTGCCCCGGCACCGGATCGCAGCCCCCACCTACCTGCAGGCCGTGGCCGGCATCTGGAGAAGCGGGCTGACCCCACCGCTGGCCGAGCTCCACGCGAAGGCCGCAGCCCAAGTCGGCCACGACGAGGCCCTGCTCCTCGCGATGGACTTCACACCGGAACCCCTCCCAACACCCAAAGCTCCCCTTGCCACCACGACCGCAGACCCCCTCCCCGCCATCCTCGCCGCCGCGCACGCCGGGCACCACGACCAGGCCGCGTCGCTCGCCGTGACATGGGAAGGCTGGGCAGAGCGGACGTATGGCCCCGGCTCCGCTCAGGCGATCCATTGGCTCGAGGTCCGTGCCGACCTCGCACACATCGCCGGCGATACCGCGCGCAGCTGCGAGTTGTGGATGGCAGCGGGACAGGCCCGGCTCACCCGACACCAGGCCCCCGACGCCCCGGAGGTCGAGGCCGCCGTGGACCGTGCCCACCACCAGTGGCAGCAAGTACGGGATCCGCGGCGGGCGCGGGAGCTGGGCCCGCGTCTCGTGGGGCTGCGCCGCCGCGTCCCCGGGCAGCGTGCCGGTGCGATGGAAGCCGTACAGCGCCGGCTCGAGCTGTTGCACACCATGCCGCAGGCCCTGACCGCAGGCAGCGGGGGGTCTGGCCGTACGGTGTGAGGCATGGGTACCGAGCACGACTGGCCAGCGGACCACGACCTCGTGGTGCGCTGCCTGGCCGAGGCTGCGGCCCTGTGGCAGGCCGGAGAGTGAACGATCAGCCCCTCGGAGCGGGCCGCAGCCAGCGCACCCGGACTGACCGCGGAGCCCGCGTACGACTACCCCGCCCTCCCGGCACACGGCCCCGCAACCAACTTGCTCGTCCCGCCCTCCTGGCTGCAGCGGGCGTGGCGCCTGCCTGCGCTCGCCGGCACTCTGCCCTCGGTCACCGGATCCTTGCCCGCCAGGGCCCGCTGCCGATGCTGCTCGGCGCAGCAGCGGACCTGTGCGACCACCTCCGCGAAGGCGCTTGTTCGGCAACCTGCCGGGAAACGCGACCGGCCGCATCACCTTCGCCATGGACCTGCGGGGACCGGCGATGGTGATCGAGACCATGTGCTCCTCCGGCCTGGTCGCCGTCCACCAGGCGTGCAAGGCACTGGCCGTCGGCGAATGCGACATGGCGCTCGCCGGCGCGTCGCTGCTGATGGCCTCGCCGGAGACGCTGCACTACGAGGCGAAGTGGCTGACCTCGGCGCGCGGCCACTGCTACGCGTTCGATCCCCGCGCGGACGGCAATGCGCGGTGAGGGCGCCGGGATGCTGCTGCTGAAACGTTTCTCCGAGGCTGTGGCCGACGGTGACTGGGTTTTGGCGGTGCTGCGCGGGTCGGCGGTGACGTCGGACGGGCAGTCAGAGCGAATGACCGCGCCTTCGGCGATGATGCCAGGCGCGGTGGCACTTCGACGTGGAAACCGACAGTGTCTTCGCCAGTGGCGACATCCCCGTCGCCGCAACGGCCTGATCCGCTGACCGGCCCGAGGAGCGGCGGCACGGCTCGCCATCCTCTTCCTCGCTTACCTTCGCCCGGGCTCCGAGCTCGAAGACGCCCGCGAGATCGCGCTGAGTTTCACCCTGTGGGCGAGGGCGGACCAGCCGAGTTGTCGTGGCCGCCCGGGCGCGAATCCTCGACAGCCACGAACGGCAGAGAACCGAAAGCCATACCCGGACCCCCTGGGTGAGCCACCCCTACGAATGGCTCGTCGTGCCGCCAAACAACGTAGGGAAGGACTGAACTGGCTGTGTAGGTAAGGTAATCTGACCTGACCGCTGCTGATGAACGCGTCCATGACTCCTGAGACGGTGGGTGCTGTGGGAGAAATGGTTGAGCGTGTCGATGACCGAGATCACGTCCAGGGCATCGTGGAGCGTGGAGAGGCCGTTTCGCGTGGTTGGCTGCACCGCGTCGCAACGACCGTCTGCCGTGACGAAGCGGGCAGGATCCTGGTCTATCGGCGCCCCAAGGACGTGAATCGCTTCCCGGAGTGCTACGACGTGATGGTCGGCGGCGCGGTGAGGATAGGCGAGTCCTATGAAGCTGCGGCTGCACGGGAAGTGACCGAGGAACTCGGCGTCAGATCTCCAGTGTGCTTCCTGTTCAAATTCCTGTGCCACGGCGCTATCAGTCCGTACTGGCTCGGGGTCCACGAGGCGGTGATTTCGACTGAGGTCACTGTTGACCCGACCGAAGTGGCTTGGCACGGATGGCTGACGGAGACCGAGTTGCAGGAGGCTGTGCGGCGCTGGCCCTTCATCCCGGACGGTCAGGAGGCGTTCAGCAGATACCTCACGCTCCGGGGTGACGCGGGTCAGGTGGAGAATGAGCAGGGGCCGCTGCCCGCACCGACGCTACGTGACGCCGCGTACCGGTTGGGGTGGCCGAGGCAGTAAGTCCGTCGCACCAGAAAGACGGAAATCGAAT
This sequence comes from Streptomyces katrae, assembly GCF_000966975.1. GTDB lineage: Bacteria > Actinomycetota > Actinomycetes > Streptomycetales > Streptomycetaceae > Streptomyces > Streptomyces katrae. Next base: position 7,453 of record NZ_JZWV01000723.1, read on the forward strand.
CGTCCGCATCCGACAGTCGAGAGGGCTGCGAACCAGTGAGCGTCAGGCCATCAGCTCTCCAGGCCCTCCGACTCGTCCAGGTGGCATGGTCACAGCTGGCGGCGACGCTCTCGACGTAGGGCGCCAAGCGCTTGTGCGATCTCCGTGCCTGTCGCAAGGGCTGGGAAGAGCTGGTTGATGCGGCGGTGGCACGGGCGGAGGTGGGTTGCCGGGCGACAGGCCGGCCGGGCGCCGGATGGGAATACGGCGCGAACACTTCGCACCATTGAGAGGAACTTACCCAACCAGTGATACCCACCAGCAGGAGCGCGGGGGAGCCCCGGCGCAACCAGCTCCGCGACTCCATCAGGCCGTCCGGATCCGAACCGGAGTCCACGCCGCCCGTGGTCGCTCATGTAGCCCAGTTCGGCGGCGATGACCTGCTGCCGGGGGCACGCGTCCACCGCTCCGTGGACCTGCTGCGATTTCTGATGGGGGTGCTCTGCACCGCCATCGTTCTTGCCGTCTCCTGGGTCGCGCACGCCACCACTTCCGGCGTCGAGCAGGACATCTCACGCGGCACGGACCACACGCCCGGCTTTCCGATCAGCCTGGTCGGCTTCATCGCCGGCGCGGCCGTTCTCGTCCTCTCTGTCGCGTTCGCGATTGAACGCCTGGTCAGGCGGGACGACATACGGCTGACCGACGGCGTACTGGCGGCCGTCCTCGCCTACGGAGTTTCGCTGGCAACCGACCTGTGGGTGACGGCTGCCGCGCCCTCCGCAATCCGCGACGCGCTCACTCGAACCTTGCCCACCGGCGGCACCACCGACCCAGTGCACGGCTATCTCGCCTCCGTCCTCGCATACATGACGGCGGTGGGCCTGGCGCGTCGCCCACGATGGCGAGTGGCGCTGTGGGCGGTGCTGTTGCTGAATGCTTCCGTGGCGCTGGTCGGCGGCTACAGCACGTCGCTCTCCCTCTTGATCACGCTCCTGATCGGCTGGAGCGTAGCCTGGAGCACCGTCTACGTCGTCGGCGCGCCGAATGTCCGTCCGACCAGCCGCAGCCTGCTGGCTGGACTGCGGCGGGCCGGCTTCCCCCGGTCCCCGACCGCGGCCGCCGCTACCGAGTCACACTGGAGGACAGCCACCCAATCGACGTCACCATCGTCGACCGAGAACAGCAGGCGCACGCCTTCATCCACCAAGCCTGGCACCGCATGATGATGCGCCCCCTGGGCCAGCGGCGCAGCCTGCAATCGCTGCGCCAGGCGCTTGAACAAGAGACATTGCTGGCGCATGCGGCGATCGCGGCGGGAGCGAACACACCGAAGCTCATCGCAACCTCCGAACTTGGCCGGGACGCGGTGATGCTCGTATACGAGCACATCGACGGGTGCACCTTGGACATGCTCCCTGAAGAACAGATCACCGACGCCGTCCTGGACGGCGTCTGGGAGCAACTCCACGTGCTTCAGTCACGGCTCATCGCTCACCGGCGGCTGACCGGGGACTCGCTGCTGGTGAATACTTCCGGCACGGTCTGCATCACCGACCTGGGCGGCGGCGAGATCGCCGCCGGGGACATCCTGCTGCGGATGGACACGGCCCAACTGCTCACCATGCTCGCACTACGCGTCGGCCCCGAACGCTCCGTCGCCTCCGCGATGCGGGTGCTCGGCCCCGACGCCGTCGCCAACAGCCTGCCACTGCTCCAACCGATCGCACTCAGCCACTCCACCCGCGCCAAATTCCGACGACTCGCCAAGGAACGCGCCGAACGAGAGCGCCAGGCGCTGCTGGGGACCGTCCCGGCAGCGAAGCCGCTCACATCGGAGAAGGGCCACAGGAGCGACGCCGCCAAGGCCGTGAGTGCCGGCGAGAGACCGGACGTCAACGAAACCCACGAGCAAGCCAACGATGGGGATCTGCTCGCACAGATACGCCTCAAGGTTCTGCGAATTCGCCCGCAGGCCCCTGTCACCCCGGCGCGGCTGGAGCGGATCAAGCCACGCACTCTGGTCACCCTCGTCGCCGGCGTCGTCGCCGTCTCCTATTTGCTCACCCAACTGACCAAGCTCGACTTCGCCGCCACCGTCCACCAGGCGAACTGGACCTGGCTACTCCTCGCGCTCGCGTTCTCAGCCCTGACCTACGTGGCGGCGGCCATGAGCCTGCTCGGCTTCGTCCCCGAGAAGATACCCTTCGGGCGGACCGTCCTGGCGCAGCTCGCAGCGTCCTTCGCAGTGGCCCCGGCAGCGGTCGGCGGCCTCGCGGTCAACACCCGGTTCCTGCAGCGCAACAACGTACGACCGGGACTCGCAGTGGCGAGCGTGGGCGCGTCCCAACTGGCCACCGGAGCCATCCACGTTCTGCTCCTGCTCACCTTCGGCTACGTGACGGGCACCCAGCACACAACCTCCCTCTCGCCGGCGAGTTCGACAGCGGTGATCGGCGGCCTGCTCACCGCCGCTGTGCTCGTGGTAGTGGTCACTGCGATTCCACGACTGCGCGGGTTCGTCACGACCCGGGTACGCGCTCTGCTCGCCGGGGTAGTGCCTCGCATGCTCGACCTGCTGCAACGGCCCACTAAGCTGCTGATGGGTTTCGGCGGCATCCTACTGCTCAACCTCTCCTTCATCGCCTGCCTGGACGCCTCCGTACGGGCATTCGGTGACTCGCTCAGCTACCCAACCATCGCGGTCGCTTACCTCGTAGGCACCGCCGCCGGTTCGGCCGTTCCGACCCCGGGTGGAATCGGCGGCATCGAGACCGCACTGGTCGCCGCCCTCACCCTGGCCGGGCTACCCGCCGCAGTCGCATTCCCCGCTGTACTGCTTTACCGCCTGCTCACTTTCTGGCTTCCGGTACTCCCCGGATGGGCTGCCTTCACCCATCTGATCCGCCAAAACATGCTGTGACGGGGCCATGCCCGCCGCCGAGGCCCTGCTCCTGATCGTCGACGTCACCAGTGTGACCTTCGCTGATTCGTTCTTCCTCAACGTCCTCATCCGGCTGCGCAAACGGCGCCCGCTGATCCTGGCGGGGCCCTTGCCGCACCAGCTGGAGTGGCTGCTGGAGATGACGGGCGCGCTGGTGCTGTTCACGATCCGCGACGGTCAGGAACCGGCGCCCTGACTACCGGCCCCTTCTCAGGCGGGGTGGGATGCTGGTCGTGGAGGATGAGCCCCATTGGTCGTCGTGTACTTCCCTGATCAGGCCGGCTACGCGGAGTGCGGCTGCCAGGGCGAGTGTGAAGGCGTGCCGCAGTCCGGGGAGCTCGGCGGGGGCAGGTGGCCGGCGGCCGCGGCGGGGGCCCCGGCGGCGGGGCCGGGTGATTTCCTCGGGCATCCAGGCGTGACCCTGGAGTGGCGCGGTCTGGGGCCAGGAGCCGGGGCGGCATAGCGCGGGGGTGTACCAGGTCAGGTGTGGATG
>NZ_JZWV01000724.1 GCF_000966975.1 Streptomyces katrae
TGGGCGCTGTGCAGCCGCAGCAGCCCGTCGGTGCGGCGGCGCGCGGCGAGGACGGCGGTCTGCGGCAGCGCCATGGGCAGGGCGAAGCCGTCGCTGTAGTCGGTGTGTTCACCGATCAGGTTGACCCGGCCCGGCGCCGCCCACAGCCCCTCGGGGGCGTGGCCGTGGACCCGCTCGAAGTCACCGCTCACCACCGTGTTCACCCGGCCTCCCGCAGCCGCCGGGCGGCCGTCTCCGGGGCCACGTCGTTCATGAACGCGTCCATCCCGGACTCGGTCCCGGCCAGGTACTTCAGCTTGTCGGCGGTGCGCCGGACGGTGAACAGCTCCAGGTGCAGGGCCAGTTCCTCCCCGCCGGTCAGCGGGGCCTGGTGCCAGGCGGAGATGTACGGGGTGGGCTCGGGCAGCCCGAAGAGCCGGTCGAAGCGGCGCAGCAGGTCCAGGTACAGCCCGGGGAACTCGGCCCGTTCGGCTTCGTCGAGGCGGGTCAGGTCGGGTACGCGGCGGTGCGGGTGGAGGTGGACCTCGTAGGGCCAGCGGGCGGCGTACGGGACGAAGGCCGTCCAGTGCTCCCCGGCCAGGACCACCCGCTCCGTGGCGGCGCGCGCCCCGGCGAGGAGGTCCTCGAAGAGGTTCCGCCCGGTGGCCGCCCGGTGCGCGGCCGCCGCCGCGAGGTGCTTGGCCGTGCGCGGGGTGGGGGTGGTGAAGGCGTAGATCTGGCCGTGCGGATGGGGCAGGGTGACCCCGATCTCCGCGCCGCGGTTCTCGAAGCAGTACACCTGTGCCACCCCGGGGCGGGCGGAGAGCGCCGCGGTGCGGTCGGTCCAGGCGTCCAGCACCAGCCGGGCCCGCCCGGGCGTGAGGTCGGCGAAGCCCGCACCGTGCTCGGGGGTGAAGCACACCACCTCGCAGCGGCCGGCGGCGCCGGAGAGCGAGGGGAAACGGTTCTCGAAGACGGCCACCTCGTAGTCGGCGGCCGGGATCTCGCTCTGCCGGCCGTCCCGCGAGGGGCACAGCGGGCAGGCGTCGGCGGGCGGGTGGTAGGTGCGGGTCTGCCGGTGTGCGGCGATGGTGACCCAGTCACCGGTGGCCGGGTCCCGGCGCAGTTCCGGGGTGCTTTCGACGCGGTCCAGGGGGCGCCGGTCCTGGGCCGTGCGGTCCCGGCCCGGGGAGCTGTCGTAGTAGATGAGCTCGCGGCCGTCCGCGAGCCGGGTGACGGTCGTGTACACGTCCTCGCCTGTCTGTCGGGGGAGTGTGCGGGGCGAACGGCCGGTCAGGAAGGGGCGACCGGGGCGGCGGCGGCCTGCCCGCCCTCCACGGTGTACGACGGGCGCGGCACGGCGCCGGCCTGCGCGCGGGCGGCGACGTCGGTGATCCCTGCCTCCCTCGGCGTCCTTCCTTGACCACGGCCCCTCCCCGAACGCGGCCGGCGCGGACTCGATGNGCGCGGACTCGATGATACGGCCGGCCGTCCGGGGCGTGGATCACCCGTGCGACCTCGGCCGGACAGCCCCGCACGGCCGGGGCGCGGGAGCCGCGGCGGACCCGTGCGCCGGCTCCCCGCCCGGATGCGCGCCGGGCGCCCGCCGGGGACGGTGGCCGCGCCCGTGCTCCCGCCGGCCGTCGTCGAGGAGGACGGCAGGTGGACACCGGCTCGGCGAGTCCTCGACGAGCGCTCGAGGACGGAGCCAGGACGGCTGCCTAGCGTGGCGGGATGCGCACACTGCCCGTTCTCGCCGTGGTATTCGACCGCGGGTCGGCCGGATCCGTGGAGATCCTCGCCTCCGCCCGCAAGCTGTGCTCCGTCGTGTTCGTCTGTGACGAGGACCTCCCCGGATCGGCCGGCGCGGCCGCCCGGCTCGCCGAGGTAGCCCGGGTGCTCGACGTCACCGGACTCTCGCCCGGGCAGCGCCACGCCGCGCTCCGCGCCCTGGATCCCGACGGCATCACCACCTTCAGCGAGTACCGGCTCGCCGCCACTGCGGAGCTGGCCCAGGCCTGCGGTCTGACCTTCCACCCCCCGCACGTGGCGGCCGTCCTGGTCGACAAGGAGCGGCAGCGGACCCGGCTGCGCGAGGCCGGGGTGCAGTCGACGCGCTGCGTCGCCGTGCGGACCGCGGCGCAGGTGCCGGCCGCGCTCGCCGAGGTCGGGCTGCCCGCGGTCGTCAAACCGCGTTCCGGGGCGGGCAGCGTGGACACCTGCCGGGTCGACAGCGCCGGGCAGGCCATGGCGGTGGCGGAGGAGTTCCTGGCCGGCGGCGGGGCGGAGTTCGTCCTGGAGGAGTACCTGGAAGGGGACCCGGACGCCGCCGGGCCGGGGTTCGGGGACTACGTGTCCGTGGAGTCGGTCAGCTCCGGCGGCGCCGTCCGCCACGTGTGCGTGACGGGCAAGCTGCCGCTGGC
>NZ_JZWV01000725.1 GCF_000966975.1 Streptomyces katrae
GGGAAAGCTGCCGCTGGCCGAGCCCTTCCGGGAGACGGGCATGTTCCAGCCGGCCGCGCTGTCCGAGCCCCTGGCCCGGCAGGTGCTCGCCCTGACCGGCGCCGCCCTGCGCGCCCTCGGCGTCACCGACGGGGTCACCCACACGGAGATCAAGCTGACCCCCGACGGCCCCCGCCTGATCGAGGTCAACGGCCGCATGGGCGGCTACGTGGGCGCCCTGCTGCGCCGCTCCACCCGCTTCGACCTGCTGCGGGCCGCGCTGCGCGCCGCCCTGGGGCTTCCGCTGGAGGTCCCGGAACTCGAGTTCCCCGCGGTGGAGTTCGTCTACTTCCTGACACCCCCGGCCGATGCCGGAGCCACCCTCGCCGGGATCCGGGGGCTTGAGGAGGTGGCCGCCATGGAGGAGGTGTGGCAGGTCAAGGCCGAAGCCGTCACCGGCCGCTCCGTGCACTGGCGCGCCGGCACGGAGGGCCACCTGGGCACCGTCCACGGCACCGCCGCCGACCACGGCCGGCTGCGCTCCGCCGTCCGGGCCATCGACGCGGCCATCCGGCTCGACTACGCCTGAGCCCGGTACCCCGGAAGACCGCACCCCGCCGCACCCCGCTGTGCTCCGCCGGCCGGCGGGACGCGGCGACCCGTCCGCTACAGCGGGATCGTCGGGTCCAGGGGCTCCCGCAGCCGCCGCGCCACGAGCCCCCGCACCGGCGTGGCCAGCGGCGCGAGGTCCCACCAGTTCCGCGGGAACATCCTCCGGAACAGCCGGAGGTTGCGCAGTGCCACCGCCGTCGGCCGCAGCGGTACGCAGGACACCAGCAGGGCCGTCCGCAGGGCGCGCAGCTGGTGCGCGGGCCGCCGCGAGACCAGCAGGGTCTGGGCGAAGGCGTTGCGGTAGGCCCACCACATCATCTCGTGCCGCTCCGCGCCGATCTGCATGCGCGTGTTCGGCTCGCCCGCGTGCGGGTCGGCGGAGTGGGCCAGATCGGCCGAAAGGTGGTGCAGGCGCGGGTAGCGGTCGGCGACCCGCCACAGGAGGGTGCCGTCCAGCCCGAGACCGTGGGTGAACTCGAACGGCAGATTGCTCGGCAGCTCGTCCTGGAAGACCTCGAGCAGGTCGGCCCGGCGCATCAGGGTGCAGGAGGCGCTGACGGGCACCTGGTCCTCGACCGTCGCCGACCGCACCAGGAACTCCAGCGAGGACATCCGGCCCTCGCGCCGCCGGTAGAAGGTCTTCGGCCGGTCGTAGTGCCACGTCATCGCCGTGAACACGAAACCGACGGCCGGATCCCGGTCGAGCACCTCCACCGAACGGGCGACCGCCTCCGGCGATATCCAGTCGTCGGAAAAGAGGAGCTTGACGTATTCACCTTCGCTCAATTCCAGCGCGCGCCGCCAGTTCTGCACCCTCGGCAGCAGGGAATCATTGCGGTACGGGCGGACCCGGGTATCGGAATCGGCCAATTTCCTGATGACGTCCCAGGTGCCGTCCGTGCTCGCATTGTCGACCACGACCACTTCAATGTCGCTATACGTCTGGTCGAGAGCGCTGCGAATCGCACGCTCCACTTCCACGGGCCGGTTGTACACCGGCACACAGATGCTGACCTTGGCCATCACGCGCTCCCTTTCGTCGTCGAGTGGCACATTGAAGCACAGGATTGTCAACCGCCCGGCCGGATAAGGAAGATGTCCATTCGGGGTGCCCGGAACAACTGGTCTTGACAACCCGTTCACCCCGTGTTTGGTTTATTTGGCGATCAGTCCGGAAAATCCCGGCCCAACTCGCCCGTGAAAACGGGCGGTTATGCGGCGGGACCTGTAGGCCATGTTCTCGTTGGCCGTGTTCTTGGGGGAATTTCTCTTGCCGTCTGCCGACCAGCACTTCGGCCTGGTGTTCTGCGGTGGAGGACCCGCAGCGCTCGGCCCGATCATCGCCGCCGCCCGCTCCGGCCGGCTCGACGCACTGCTCGACCTGGGCATCGCCCTGGTCGAGCCCGGACCCGTGGGACCCGGCGGCCTCGCGCACTACCGCATCGGCGCCAACTCCCTCGGCGGCCCCTTCCTGGAG
>NZ_JZWV01000726.1 GCF_000966975.1 Streptomyces katrae
TTCCTGGAGTGCCTCGACGGCCTCCCCGCCACCGGGCCCTTCGCCGCCCTCCGCGAGCTGCCCGAGACCCGGCTGCTGAGGGAGCACGCCGAGGACCACCCGCCGCTGTCGGTGGTCGCACCCTTCCTCACCCGGCTCGGCGCCGTCGTCACGGGCCTGCTGGAGGCGCACCCGCGCTGTGCCGTGTTCACCGACCGGGCCGAGTCCGTCCGGCTCACCGCCGACGGGGTGGCCGTGACCACCGGCGCCGGCCTCGAACTCACCGCCCGCCGCGCGGTCCTGGCCACCGGCGGCCGCCCCCTCGGCGGCTACGCGGACGCCGAGGTGGTGCCCGGCCTGGAACTCGCGCCGCACCGGGACAAGGTGTGGCACTCCTCGGCGCTGGTCGACGCCCGCCGCACTCCGCCCGCCGGCCGGGGCACGGCCGTGGTGATCGGCGGTTCCCACAGCGCCTGGTCGGCCGTCGACCTGCTGCTGGCCGCGGGGACGGACGGGATCACCCTCGTCCACCGCACCGGCCTGCGGCTCTTCTACGACGGGGCCGACGCCGCGCGCGCCGACGGCTACGCCTTCGACCCGGTGCTCGACGTCTGCCCCCTCAACGGGCGCGTCAACCGCTACGGGGGCCTGCGCGGCCGCGCCCACGAACTGGCCCGGGCCGCCCTCGGCCTGCCCGGCGCCGGACCGACGCCCGTACGCCTCCTGCGAGCCGGGGACCCGGAGGACACCGAGGCCGCCCGCAAGGCCCTCGCCGAAGCCGACGTCATCGTCATGGCCAACGGCTTCGAGGCCGACCTTCCGCCCCTCGGCCACGCCGACGGCACTCCGCTCACCCCCGCCACCGGCCCCACCACCGGCCCCACCGGCACGGTGGTGACGGACCGCGGCCACCTGGTCGACGCCGACGGCACCGCCCACCCCCGGCTCCTCGCCTACGGGCTGGGCGCGGGGCTGGCGCCCTCCGCCGACATCGGCGGCGAGCCGAGCTACACGCACAGGGCGGACGGCGTCTGGCTCTACCAGCACGACATCGGCGAGATCGTCCTCGACGACCTGCTGCACGAAGCGACCACGGGGGAGACCCACTCATGAACAGGCCGACCAAGGCCGTCGTCCTCGCCGCAGGGCTGGGCCGCCGCCTCGGACTCCACCACGCCAAGCCGCTGCTCCCGGTGGCCGGCCGGCCCATCCTGCTGCGCACCCTCGACCACCTGGCCGCCGCCGGGGTCCGCGAGACCGTCCTCGTCGTCGGCTACCTCGCCGACGAGGTGCGCGCGGCGGTCGGCGAGACGCACGCCGGCATGGCCGTGACCTACGTCGAATCCGACGCCTACCGCACCACCAACAACGCCTACTCCCTGTGGCTGGCCCGCGAACAGCTCGACGAGGACGTCTACCTCGTCGAGGGAGACGTGGTCTTCGACTCCGGACTTCCCCTGGCCCTGGCCGACTCCGGCTCCGGCGCCGAAGTGGCCACCGCCGTGGCCCCGTACCGGCCGGGCATGAACGGCACCGTCGTCACCCTCGGCCCGTCCGGCACCGTCCACGCGATGCTGCTGCCCGCCCAGCAGGGCCCCGAGGTCGACCTCGGCGGCACCTTCAAGACCGCCAACGTGCACCTGCTGCGCGCCCGCTACCTGCGCGAGGAGTTCGTCCCGGCCCTGGAGGCCCTCATCGCCGACGGCGGCCACGGCGCCTACTACGAGCTGGTCCTCGCCGACACCGTCACCGCCGGGCGCTTCCCCGTCCACGCCGTCGACTGCGCACACCTGCGCTGGTACGAGGTCGACGACCTGACCGACCACGCCGCCGCCGAGTACCTCTTCGCAGGCTCCGAGGACAGGCTCACCCTCCTGGAGGACCTGCACGGCGGCTACTGGCGCTACGACCTCGTCGACCACCGCCTCCTCTACAACCTGTACTTCCCCCCGGCACCCCTCGTGGACGAGCTGGCCCGGGACTTCCGCGACGCCCTCGTCCACTACCCCGTGGGCCACGGCACGCTCCAGCGGCTGCTCGGGGCCGCCATAGGCCAGCCCGCCGAACGCCTGGTCGTCGCCAACGGCGCCTCCGAACTGATCAAGATCCTCGGCAGGCTGGCGGGCCGCACCGCACTCGTCGTCCCCGGCTTCAACGAGTACGAGGCCGTGTTCGACGAAGCGGACGTCCACCGCATCCACCTGCCCGCACCCGACTTCACCATGGACCCGGCCCACGTCGCCGGCGAGGCACGGCGGGCCGGCGTCGGCACCGTGATCATCACCTCGCCGAACAACCCCACCTCGATGGCCGTCCCGCGCGCCGACCTGGTCACCCTCGCCCGACTGCTGGCCGACGCCGGGATCCGCCTCGTCGTGGACGAGTCCTTCGTGGACTTCTGCGCACCCGGCCACAGCCTGGAGCCCGACCTCGCCGAACTGCCCGGCCTGACCGTCGTCAAGAGCATGAGCAAGGTGTACGGCATCGGCGGGCTGCGCCTGGGCTACCTGCTCTCGGCCGACACCGGCTTCGTCGCCGACGTCCGGGCGGCCCTGCCCATCTGGAACGTCAACGGCTTCGCCGAATCCTTCCTGCGCCTGCTGCCCCGCTACCGGGACGCCTTCACCGCCAGCTGCGAGCGGGTCCGCCGCGACCGCGACGAACTCGCGGCCCTCCTCGGCGAACTGCCCGGTGTCACCGTCTACCCGCCGGACGCCAACTACGTGATGCTGCGCCTGCCCGCGGACACCTCCGCCCGCGAGGTGGTCCGCCGGACCTTCGCCGAACACGGCATCCTCGTCAAGGACTGCGGCGGCAAGTCCATGCCCGACGGCGACCGCTACCTCCGGGTGGCCTGCCGCGGCCCGCAGGAGAACCGGCGCCTGGCCGAAGCCCTCGCCGAAGTACTGGTCGGCGAGCCGTACCCGCTGGCCACGGGAGCCTCCTGATGCGCCACGCCTCCCGCCGCGACGAGCTCCACGCCGCCCTGAAGTCCGTCCTCGGCCCCGACGACCGCCTGGTGGTGCTGCACTCCTCCCTGTTCGCCTTCCGCACCCCCTCCGAAGGGCTGCGCGGCGACCTCCTCGCCGCCCTGCGCGCGCTGGTCGCCGAGGGCATCACGGTGGCCCTGCCGGCCGTCACCTTCGAGTTCTGCCGCACCAAGGAGTACCACCACCGCACCTCCGCCCCGAACACGGGCGTCCTCGTGCAGTGGTTCCTGGACCTGCCCGAGGTGCGCCGCACCCCGCACCCGGTGTACTCCTTCGCCGTCGCCGGCCCCCTCACCGGCGAGCTGACCGCCTGCCCCTCCGACACGGCCTTCGGCGCCGGCACCGTCTTCGAGGTCTTCGAACGCCACGCCGCGCGCATCGTCACCCTCGGCGCCGACTGGAACTCCTGCACGCAGGTCCACCGCTACGAGGAACTCGCGAAGGTCCCCTACCGCCACCCGATGACGGTCAGCGGCACGGCGGACTTCGGCGACGGCCCGGTCGCCCTCGACCTGGAGATGATCGTCCGCGACACCGCCCTGGACTCCGTCCTGGACTTCGCCCCCGTCTTCGACCGGCTGCGCACAGACGGCTGCCTCGCCCGCACCGGCCTGTGGGACGCCGCCGTGGAATCCGTGTCCGTCACCGACCTCGCCCGCGTCTGCGGGGAGCTCATCGGGGCCGACCCGTACGTCCTGCTGCGCGAACCCCGCGTGATCGAGCACCGGGCCCGCCAACTGGCCGCCGAACCCGTACGGCTGGCCCTGCTCGGCACCCGCAACCTGGAGATCCTCGCCGCGCAGACGGCCGCCGAGGGCAGGAGGATCCTCGGCCACGCCCCGCACACCCTCCACGTGCCCGAGTACGGCACCCTCGCCCGCGAGGTCCACGACCCGGACTCCGCCCTGCGCCGCTTCGAGGCGCACGCCTCCTTCTTCACCGACCGGCTGGAGGACGTCCTCTCCACCGACACCCTCGCCCCGGGCGACGCGGAACGGCTCGCCGGGGCCGTGGAGCACTACACCGGCCTGGTCCGCGCCTACGCCGACACCACCGACCGGCCCGTCTTCGTGCTCTCCTTCGCCCCCCTCCAGCCGTCCGCGGCCGACACCGGCCCGCTGTGGCGCGAGGCGGACCGGCTGCTGCGCGAGGCCCTCGACGGCCGGGAACACGTCCACGTCGTCGACCTGCCCGAGATCATCGCCCGCGCCGGCGGCGGCCCCCTCGTCGATCAGCGGCTGTGGCTGGTGGGCAGGGTCCCCCACGGGCCGGGCCTGAGCCGGGCCCTGGCCCGCAGGTTCTGGGGACTCACCCTCTCCGTCACCGGCCGCACCGCCCGCGTCATCGTCACCGACCTCGACAACACCCTGTGGCACGGAGTCGTCGGCGAGGACGGCATCGACGGCATCCAGATCGGCACCGACCACCCCGGCAACGCCCACGCCCGGCTCCAGCACGCCCTCAAGGCCCTCCGCGACCAGGGGGTCGCCCTCGCCGTGAGCAGCAAGAACGACGAGGACCTCGCCCTGCGCGCGATCCGCGAGCACTCCGGGATGGTGCTCCGCGAGGAGGACTTCGTGGCCACGGAGATCAGCTGGCGCCCCAAGGCCGAGGCCATCGCCGACATCGCCGCGCGCCTCAACGTGGGCCTGGCCAATGTGCTGTTCCTCGACGACAACCCCGTCGAACGGGCCCGGGTACGGGAGTTCCTGCCGCAGGTGATCGTCCCCGAACTGCCCGAGGACCCGGCCGGGTACGCGGACGCCCTCCTCGACGACCCCCACACCACCGTGTTCAACGTCACCGACGCCGACCGGCGCCGCACCGAGCAGTACCGCGCCCGTGAGCAGGTCGAGCGCCGGCGCGCCGGCTTCGAACGGATCGAGGACTTCTACGCCTCGCTCGGCACCACCCTCCACATCAGCCCGCTGACCGAGGGCAACACGGCGCGCGCCGCGCAACTGTGCGCCAAGACCAACCAGTTCAACACCACCACCCGCCGCCACACCCGCGCCGAACTGCGCCGGCTGGCCGAGGCGCCCGGCTCGGACGTCCTGGTCCTGGGCGTGGCCGACCGGTTCAGCGAACGCGAGGACCTGGGCCTGCTGGTGCTCACCCACGAGGGCTCCGAGACCACCGTGGACACCTACCTGCTCTCCTGCCGCGTGCTGGGCCGGGGCGTCGAGGCGGGCGCGCTGCGCTGGCTCGCGGCCGCCCTCGCCGCCCGGGGACGCACCCGCCTGCACGGGCTCGTCACCCCGACCGAGCGCAACGCGCCCTGCCGCACCGTCTTCGCGGACGCCGGCTTCGGCCCCGGCGCGGACGAGGGCACCTGGCGACTGGACCTGACCGGCGAGCACCACGCCCCCGCGTGGCTGCGGATCGCCGACCACACCGAGGCGGAGAACCACCGTGCATGACGTCACCCCGGGCGACAGCGCCCACAGCACCCACACCTTCACGGCAGCCGAGTTCGAGGCCTTCGCCGCCGTCACCGGCGACCACAACCCGATCCACCACGACGCCGGACACGCCGCCGGGACCGAGTTCGGCGCCCCCATCGTCCCGCTCGTGATGACGCTGGGTCCCGTCTCCGCGCTCATCGGCATGGTGCTGCCCGGCCCCGGCGCCGTCATCCTCGGCACGGAGTTCCGGCCCGTGCGCGCCGTGGCCTTCGACCGCCCCGTCCACTACTCGCTGCGGGTGCTGTCGGTCAGCCCCGCCACCGGCGTGTTCACCTGCCGGGTGCTCGCGTACCAGGACCGCGAGGCCGTACTCGAAGGGGAGGTGCGCACCACCGTGCGCGCCCCGCGCCCGCGCCCCGACGCCACCACCGGGGGCCGGCTGGTCCCGGCAGGGGCGCGGCCCACCGCCGTCGTCACCGGCGCGGCCGGCGACATCGGCTCCGCCGTCGCCCGGACACTGGCCGCCCGCGGCTGGGACCTCGCGCTCGTCCACCGCGGCGGCGCCGAGGACCTCGTACGCGACTGCGAGCGGGCCGGGGCCCGCGTGCACCCGGTGACCGCCGACCTGGCCGACCCCGCCGCCCGCGAGGCCGCCGCCGCGAAGCTCGCCGCCCTGGAGCCGGCCGCCCTCGTCCACGCGGCGGCCGCGCCCCTCGCGGCCGGGTACCGCGAGCACCTCGACGTCGGCTACGCGGCCCTGCGCGACCTGGCCGACGCCGTCCTGGACGGCATGCTGCTGCGCCAGCGCGGCTGCTTCGTCCTGATCGGCTCCGAGGCCGTCCGCTACCACCCGCGCGGCTGGTCGGACTACGTCGCGGGCAAGGCGGCCGCCGAGAGCGTGCTGCACGGCATCGACCGCCACCACGGCGCCCACGGGATCCGCTCCGTGGTCGTGGAACCCGGCTACGTGCAGGGCAGCTACTCGGCCGGCGTACGCCCGGCCGGCCTCGGGCTGCTGCCCGAGGAGGTCGCCGACCTGGTCGCCGCCGAGGTCGCCGACACCGAAGCGCCCGCGCGGCGGCTGTGGCTCACCCCGGACGGCGTCGCCCGGTTCGCCCTCGACGGCCGCCGCGAGGACGCGCCCCCGGCCCCCCGCACCGCCTCGGCCGCCCCGGCCGGCGCCGCGGAGACCGGCACCGGCCGGGACACCGCACCGGGCGCCGCCGCCGACCGGGTGGAGGCCGCCGTGCGCACGGTGCTGGGACCCGCCGCCGACGTGCGCGGCGGCGGGGTCGGCCTCACCGCCGGCTGGGACTCCCTGGCCCAGCTGCAGATCGTGCTCGCCGTCGAGGCCGAGTTCGGCCTCCGCCTCCCCGCCGCGAGCCTCAGCGGCGCGGGCCGCTTCGACCAGCTGTGCCGGATCGTCGAAGAGCGGACCCGGGCATGACCGTACGGTCAGTTCCAGCAGGGGCAGAGCGCCGGGCGGGCGGTGAACACCCGGTCACCGCCCGGCTCGGCGGGCACCCGGCCGGGCGGCGGCACCAGGGTGAAGTCGGCCGCCGGGTCCACCTCGTCGAAGGAACCGAACAGGTGGGTACGCGGGAACCAGTCGCCGAACGGCGTCGTGGCCGTGCCGATGCCGATGAACTCGCTGCCCGTGGCCATCGCGGCCCGGAGGTCCCACGGTCCGTCGCCCACGCACACCACCCGCTCGAATCCGCCCCCGGCCCGCTCGGCGGCCTGGTGGACGGCCTCGCGCACCAGGTGCTCGCGGAAGGTGTGCTCGCTCGCGGTGGACACCGGCCCGGCCGCACCCGCCTCCAGGGGGGCCAGCTTGGCGGTCGTGACCTCGCGCAGGCCGCCCGTGGCGAAGGCAACCGCGTACGCGTCGTCGGCCGCGAGGGCCCGCAGGAAGGACCCGGCGCCCGGTATCTCCGCGAGACCCTCGCGGGCGGTGGCGGCCAGGAAGTGCTCCTCCAGCAGACCGGCGAACCGCCCGCGCTCCGCCTCGTCGGGGAGCCGGCCGGTGTGGTGCCGGAAGACCTCGCGGAAGATCCACGAGTCCGTGTGGTGGGTGTAGCCGCCCCACGCCGAGTCGACGTCCGTGAGTCCGCAGTCCCGCAGCGCCGCGGCGAACGCGGCCTGGTGGGGGGCGACGCTGCGCAGCAGCGTGCCGTCGATGTCGAAGACGATCAGGGTGGTCAAGACCTGCTCCCTCGGTCGGATATCAGCATTTTTCAAGATCGTAGGGGAAGGGGCTGGACATGCCGTCGAGCGTGACCGGGGACGCCGCCCGGGCGGCACGGCTGTGCCGCACCGCCGACGGGACCCTCACGGAGGGGCTCCTGCACACCGCCGCCGAGGGGCCGTCCGCCGTCCGCCTCCCCGACGGCGCGGCGGAGTTCGCCCTCGACGGGGTGCCCGAGGACATCGCCGCGGCGCTCGCCCCCCGGGCGGACCGGTTCGCCGCCGCCGCGCTGGCCGAACCCGGACGCCCCCTCGGCGACCTGGACCTGACCGACGAGAGCGAGTGGAAGCTCCTGGAGGCATGGTCCGGCGAGGACACCGCACCGGCGGGGGAGCCGGCCCACCGGATGTTCGCCGACTGGGCGCGGCGGCAGCCGGACGCGATCGCCCTCTCGGCCCCGGGCACCACCCTGACCTACCGAGAACTGCTGGAGTACGCCGGCGGCATCGCCCGCGAGCTCACGGCCCGGGGCATCGGCCCCGAAGACGCCGTCGGCCTGCTGTTCGAGCGGGGCCCGGAGGCCGTGGCGGCGACCGTCGCCGTGGCCCTCGCCGGGGCCACCGCCGTCCCGCTCGACCCGAACTACCCGGCCGAACGGCTGCGCCTGATGCTGGAAGGACCCGGCGTCACCCTCACCCTGACCGACGGCGAAGGCCCGGAACCGCCCCTGGGCGCGGCCCTCTCCGTCCGTGGCATCACCCCCGTCGCCGACCCGCTGCCCGCACCGGCCCCCGACGTCGCCACGGTGATGTACACCTCGGGCTCCACCGGCCGGCCCAAGGGGGTCCGGCTCACCCACCGGGGCATCGCCCGCCTCACCCGGGACGCGTGCATCGACTTCGGCCCCGGAGACACCGTCCTGCACCTGGCGCCCGCCACCTTCGACGCGGCGCTGCTCGAAGTGTGGTGCACCCTGGCCCGGGGCGCCCGCCTGGAGATCGCCCCGCCCGGCCCGCAGACCCTGACGGAACTGGCCGACCTGATCGCCGGGCGCGGAGTCACCGCCCTGTGGCTCACCGCCGGGCTCTTCCACCAGCTGGCCGAACACCGCCCCGACGCCTTCGCCGGGGTGCGCAAGCTGTTCACCGGCGGAGACGTCGTCTCCCCGCACCACGTCGCGGCCGTACTCACCCGCCACCCCGCCCTCACGGTGGTCAACGGCTACGGCCCCACCGAGAACACCACCTTCACCTGCTGCGGCCCGCTGAGCGAACCGCCCCCGCCCGGAGCGGCCACCGTACCCATCGGCACCCCCGTGCACGGCACCCGCGTCTACGTGGTCGACCCCGGCGGCCACCCCGTCCCGCCGGGCGTACCGGGCGAACTGTGGGCGGCCGGCGAGGGCCTCGCCGCCGGCTACCTGGGCCGGCCCGACCTGACCGCCCGCGCCTTCCCGGTCCCCGGCACCGGCCGGCTGCGCGGCGTCCGCTGCTACCGCACCGGCGACCTCGCCCGGTTCCGGCCCGACGGCGCACTGGAGTTCCTGGGCCGCGAGGACGGCCAGGTCAAGATCAACGGCCACCGCGTCGAACCCGGCGAGATCGAACAGGCCGTCCTCGCCCAGCCCGGCGTCCGCGGGGCCTGCGTCCTCGTGGAGAGCGACCCCCTCGGCGGGAAGCGGCTCGCCGCGTACATCGAGGGCGACGGCCAGGGCCTGGCCAAGGCCGTCCGCGCGGGCCTGCGCGCCGTCCTCCCCGGCTACCTGGTGCCCGCCCGCTACATCGTCATCGACAGCCTTCCGTTGACCGCCAACGGAAAGACCGACCGAAACCGGCTGCGCGCCGGAGAGAGCGAGCCCCGATGAGCACGTCCGTACGGGAGACCACCGCCCGGATCTGGTCCGAGGTCCTCGGCACCGCCATCGACGAGGAATCCGACTTCTTCCTCCTCGGCGGCCACTCCCTGCTGGCCACCCAGATGGTGGCCCGGCTGGAGGCCGCCCTCGGCGTCAAGGTCACCATGCGCGAGGTCCTGGAGTACCCCGAGTTCGGCGAGTTCGCCGACCTGGTCGCCGAGCGCGCCGACACCGACCGCACCACCGCCTAGGAGCCCCAGCAGATGTCCGCACCACTGTCCCTGCCGACCCTGAGCTACCAGGAGGGCAGGCTGCTGATGGACGAGCGCAGCCGCGCCCTGGGCGTGCCGTCGGTCCGCACGATCTCCCAGGCCTACCGGGTCCGCGGGCCCCTGCGGCTGCCCGTGCTCGACGAGGCGCTGGCCCGGCTGGCGCAGCGCCACGAGGCACTGCGCACCCGGTTCGACGGACCCCGCCGGCAGACCGTCCACCCCGCCGCCACCCCGCGCGCCGCCTTCCACGACGCCACCGGGGACGAGGCCGCGGCGGTCGCCCGGGTACGGGCCGAAGCGGACCGGCCGCTGCCGGCCGAGCGGGACGAGCGCCTGCGGGTCAGCGTGGTGCGCGTCGCCGACGAGGACCACTTCGTCGTCCTGGTCTTCGACCACCTCGTCGTGGACGGCTGGGCGCGCGGGGTCCTCACCGAGGAGCTCTCCGCCCTCTACACCGCCCTCGCGCAGGGGCGGGAGCCCGCCCTCCCCGAGGTCTCGTACACCTACCAGGACCACGTGCGCGAGCAGAACGGGCTGCTGGCCGGCCCGGACGGCGAGCGGATGATGTCCTTCTGGCGCGAGCGCCTGGCCGGCTCCGGCGCCATACCGAGGCTGGCCGTCCCCAAGCGCGAGCCCGGCGCCGCGCCCGAGGGCGGCTACGAGGCGCGCCGGCTGCCGCAGGGCCTCGTCGACGGCATCCGCAAGTTCGCCGCCCGCGAGCGGGTCACGCTCTTCATGCTGGTCCTGTGCGCCCTCGACGTCGCACTCCGCGAGGCCACCGGACGTGACGACCAGGCCGTGGCCGTCAACGTCTACAACCGGGAGACCGAGGGCCGCGAGAACCTGGTGGCCCCGCTGGCCGAACTCCTCGTCGTCCGCACCGACCTGGCGGGCGCCGACACCTTCCGGGCCGCGCTGCGCCGGGTGCGCACGGACAGCCTCGACGCACAGGAGAACGCGGCCGTCCCCTTCGCCGAGCTGGTCAAGGCGTTCAACCCCGGCGAGTACGCCGACCCGGACGCCCCCATCGGGGTGGTCCTGAACATGCTGTACGCCCAGCTGCACGGGGAGGGCCTCGACCTGGCACCCGCCACGACCACCCCGTTCCCGCTGTCCGACGCGGGCTTCCGCCCGCGCAGCGAGCTGATGCTCGTCGGCGAGGCGGGCGGCGACGGAC
>NZ_JZWV01000727.1 GCF_000966975.1 Streptomyces katrae
GCGACGGACTGTCGCTGGCCGCCTACTACCAGGCCGACCGGCTGCCCGACGGGTTCGTCACCCGCCTGCTGGACCGGCTCGTCTCCCTGCTGGCCGCCGCCGTCGACGACCCGCTGCTGCCGCTGGACGGCCCCCGTGGCTGAGCGCCGTGACGAGTACCTGCTGCGCGCCGCGTTCATCGTCTCCACCTGCGGGGACTGGGTGTTCCGCTTCGCGATGCCGATGCTGGTCCTGCAGCTGACCGACTCGGCCTTCCTGGCCGCCTTCACCTACGCCCTGGAGTTCGTCCCGTACGTCCTGGTCGGGTTGTTCAGCGGGGTGGTCGCGGACCGTGCGGACCGGCGCCGCCTGATGACCGGCTGCGACCTCGCCTCGGCCGTGGTGGTCGCCGGCATCGGCCTGCTGTGCCTGCTCGACAGCCCGCCCGTGCCGGCGGTGTACGCGGCCGCGTTCGTCCTGGCCTGCATGCGGCCGTTGTACTTCCCGGCCTTCCAGGGGTTCCTGATGGAACGGGTGCCCGAGGAGCGGCGTGCGGTGATGAACGCCTGGGTCCAGGGGTCGGAGAGCCTGCTCAACATGCTCGGGCCGATCGCGGGCATCAGCGTGGTCGCCTTCCTGGGACCGGCGGCGGCCAGCGGGGTCAACGCCGTGTCCTTCGCCCTGTCCGCCGTGCTCATCCTGCTCACGGCCGCCTCCCCGGCGGCGTCCGCGGCGGCCCCGCTGCGCGAGGCCCTGCGCGGTATGGGCCCGGACCTGCTGACCGGGTTCCGGCTGCTGTTCGCCGAGCCGGTGCTCCGGTCGGGGACCATCCTGCTGACCCTGACCAACTTCGCCGTGCACGCCGTCGAGGCGAACCTGGTGTACGTGGTCACCGGGGCGACCGGACAGTCCGGCTTCGTCCTCGGCCTGGTCGTCGCCGCGCAGGGCGCCGGAGCCGTGGCGGGCGCGGCCTTCGTGCCCCGGCTGCTGGGCCGCCACAGCGAGGGAAGGCTCCTGACCGTCGGGATGGGCGCGCTCGCCGCCGCCCTGCTCGCCCCCGCCCTCACCGCGGACGTCCGGCTCCTGGCCCCGGCCTGGGCCGTGGCGGGCGCCGCGACCTCGCTGATCGTGGTGGGCTGGTTCACCTACCGGCAGAAGGTGGTGGACGCCGAGTACATGGGCCGGGTCGTCGCCGTCAACCGGGCCGTGTCCTTCGCCGCGATCCTCCCCGCCGCCCTGCTCGGCGGCTGGGTGGCCGCCGCCTTCGCCCCCGCCGCCCTGTTCGCCGGCGCCGGCCTCGTCCAGGCCCTCGCCTTCGCCGTCACGGCGGCGGGTCTGGTCGGCAGGGCCGGACGCAGCCCGGCCGCGGAGCCCGGCGTCCGCCAGCCGGTGCCCTGATCCGGGGGTCCGGCAGGCCGGGCGCCCGGGATAGGGCAAGATCGGGGGATGTCTGATCGCATCATCGCCGCCTGTGACGGGGCGGCCAA
Organism: Streptomyces katrae; assembly: GCF_000966975.1. Lineage (GTDB taxonomy): Bacteria > Actinomycetota > Actinomycetes > Streptomycetales > Streptomycetaceae > Streptomyces > Streptomyces katrae. Next base: position 1,467 of record NZ_JZWV01000727.1, read on the forward strand.
GGGAAACCCCGGCCCGGCCGGCTGGGCGTGGGTCATCGCGGACGCCGAGGGCCGGCCCGAACGCTGGGAGGCCGGCCCCCTGGGCCGGGCCACCAACAACGTCGGCGAGCTCACCGCCCTCCTGCGCCTGCTGGAGGCCGTGGAGCCGGGTACCGCGCTCGAGGTCCGGATGGACTCCCAGTACGCGATGAAGGCCGTCACCCAGTGGCTGCCGAACTGGAAGCGCAACGGCTGGAAGACCGCCGCGGGCAAGCCCGTGGCCAACCGCGAGCTGGTCGAGGGCATCGACGCCCTGCTGGCCGCTCGCGACGTGGAATTCCGCTACGTCCCGGCCCACCAGGAGGGCGGCGACCACCTGAACGCCATCGCCGACCAGGCCGCCAGCGACGCCGCCGTCAGCCAGGAGCCCGCCGGCACCGCCCACGGCGCCACCGCCCCGCCCGTCCCGGCCCCGGCCCGTACCGCCCCCGCCCGTACCGCCCCGGCGCGCAAGGCCGCCTCCGGGAGCGGCGCCGCCCGCTCCGGCGCCCGCACCATCACCGCGAAGTTCCGCGGCACCTGCCCCTGCGGGCAGCCCTACGCGGCGGGCGAGAAGATCGCCAAACTGGGGGCCCGCTGGGGCCATCCCGACTGCCGTCCGGCCGCCACCCCCGCCTGACCGGACACGCTCCGGGACGACACCACGC
>NZ_JZWV01000728.1 GCF_000966975.1 Streptomyces katrae
CTCCGGGACGACACCACGCCCGGCGCGCCGCCGCGCCGGGCGCCGAGGGCGCCGGGAAGTGCTACAACTGGGGGCGTGACCCCTTCTCGCCACCCGTGCCGGGCACGTCGGTGCGGTCACCTCTAGGCAACCGATCCAGAAGCGTCGCCAGACAGGTATTCGTCCTCCAGGTGGCGATCGTGGTGTTGCTCGCGGCCGGTGGGCTGCTGGCGCTGCTCCTCCAGTCGCGGCACGACGTCGACCGCGAGGCCCGCAACCGGTCGGTGGCCGTCGCACAGACCTTCGCCCACTCCCTGGGCCTCGATGCGGCGCTGAAGCAGCCCAACCCGTCGAAGGTCCTGCAGCCCCTCGCCGAGCGGACCCGCAAGGACGCCGGGGTCGACTTCATCGTGGTGATGGACACCCACGGCATCCGCTACAGCCACCCCCAGCCGGACCGCATCGGCAAACGCTTCGTCGGCACCATCGGGCCCTCCCTCGCCGGGCACACCTACACCGAGAGCGTGGACGGTCCCCTCGGCAAGGAGATCCAGGCGGTGGTCCCCGTCACCGGCCCCGACGGCAAGGTCGTCGGGCTGGTGTCGGCGGGCCTCACCGTCAAGAACGTCACCGGGGTCGTCAACCGCCAGCTCCCCGTCATCCTGCTGTCCATCGCGGCCACCCTGGCCCTCGCCACCGCCGGCACCGCCCTGATCAGCAGACGGCTGAACCGGCAGACCCACGGCCTGGGCCCGCTCGAGATGACCCGCATGTACGAACACCACGACGCGGTGCTCCACGCCGTCCGCGAAGGGGTGCTGATCATCGACGGGGACGGGCGGCTGCTGCTCGCCAACGACGAGGCCAAACGGCTCCTCGGCCTGCCCGAGGACGCCGACGGCCGCCACATCGGGGACGTACCGGGCCTCGACCCGCGGATGGCCGCCCTGCTGCTGTCCGGCCGGGTGGCCACCGACGAGGTGGTGGAGACCGGCGAGCGGCTGCTCGTCGTCAACCAGCGGCGCACCCACCCCCGCGGCCGCGCCGACGGCGGCACCGCCGTCACCATCCGCGACTCCACCGAGATGCGGATCCTGACCGGCCGCGCCGAGACCGCCCGCCGGCGCCTGAAGCTGCTCTACGACGCGGGCGGCGACATCGGCACCACCCTCGACGTCGTCCGCACCGCCGAGGAACTCGCCGACGTCGCCGTTCCCCGCTTCGCCGACTTCGCCACCGTCGACCTGGCCGAAGCGGTGCTCGACGGGGACGAGCCCGGGCCGGGAGCCGACATGCGGCGCACCGCGGTCAGCGGAATCCGCAGCGACCACCCCCTCTACCCCCGGGGCCTGCTGATCGACTTCCTGCCGTCCACCCCCCAGGCGCGCGGCTACGGCACCGGCAAGGCCGAACTGGTGCCCGACCTCTCCGCCGATCCGGGCTGGCTCGCCCAGGACCCGGTGCGCACCCGCGCCATCGTCGAGTACGGGATCCACTCGCTGATCGCGGCCCCGCTGATCGCCCGGGGCGTGGTCCTCGGCGTGGTCAACTTCTGGCGGTCACAGGTGCCCGAGCCCTTCGACGAGGACGACCTGTCGCTGGCCGTGGAACTCGTCGCCCGCGCCGCCGTCAGCATGGACAACGCCCGCCGCTACACCCGCGAGCACGCCCTCGCCGTCACCCTCCAGCGCAGCCTGCTGCCGCGCGCGCTGCCCGAGCAGAGCGCCGTGGACGTGGCGCACTTCTACCTGCCCGCGCAGTCCGGTGTGGGCGGGGACTGGTTCGACGTGATCCCGCTGCCCGGCTGCCGGGTCGCCCTCGTCGTCGGGGACGTCGTCGGACACGGCCTGCACGCCGCCGCGACCATGGGGCGGCTGCGCACCGCGGTGCACAACTTCTCCTCGCTCGACCTCGCCCCCGACGAGATCCTCGCCCGCCTCGACGACCTCGTCCAGCGCATCGACCACGACGACGAGGGCGGCGACGCCACCGGCTCCGTCCTCGGCGCGACCTGCCTGTACGCCGTCTACGACCCGGTCTCCCGGCACTGCGCGCTGGCCCGGGCCGGACACCTGCCGCCGCTGGTGGCCGCCCCGGACGGCACCACCGAGATCGTGGACCTGCCGGCCGGGCCTCCGCTCGGCCTCGGCGGCATGCCCTTCGAGACGGCGGAGCTGGACCTGGCGGAGGGCAGCCGGCTCGTCCTGTACACGGACGGGCTCATCGAGGAGCGCGGCCGCGACATCGGGGAGGGGCTGGAACTGCTGCGCACCGCCGTCAGCAGCTCCGACGGCGACCCGCGCGACACCTGCCGGACCGTCCTCGACCTGCTGCTGCCCACCCGCCCGGCCGACGACGTGGCCCTGCTCGTCGCCCGCACCCGGACCCTGGGCGCGGACCGGGTCGCGCAGTGGGACGTGCCGTTCGAGCCGAGCGCCGTCGGCGAGATCCGGGGCGCGGCGGCCCGCACCCTCGAGGACTGGGGCCTGCCCGAGCTCGGCTTCGCCACGGAGCTGATCCTCAGCGAGCTGGTCACCAACGCCCTGCGCCACGGCAGCGCCCCGGTACGCGTACGGCTGCTGCACGACCACGGCCTGACCTGCGAGGTCTGGGACGGCAGCAGCACCGCCCCGCACCTGCGGTACGCCGCCACCACCGACGAGGGCGGACGCGGCCTGTTCCTCGTCGCGCAGCTCAGCGAGCACTGGGGCACCCGGTACACCCCGGGCGGCAAGGTGATCTGGGCGGAGCTGGCGCCGCCGGGCTCCGGCGAAACGGCGGACCCGGACCCCACGGCCTTCTTCCGGGACGCCGAGCCCCTCTGACGACGCCCTGGACGCGGAGGCCCTCCGGCGACGCCCTGGACGCGGAGGCAGCCCTCCGGCGACGCCCTGGACGCCGAGGCGGGCCTCCGGCCCGGCGTCACCTGCGCGGAACCCCTGCAAGGGCTTACCGCCGGTACCCCTTCCGGGTATCCCTTCCCGGTGTCCCTCCGGGTACCCCCGATGATCATCCGCGGCCGTCCATGAGGGAGAATCCGGAACGCCGGACACGACCATCCCGGCGGCACAGCACCGGTTACCACCGGCCCTACGCACGACAGGAGCACGCCCGTTGACCGAGGACAGGCGCGAACAGGTCCGACCCTTCGTGCGTGCGGGGGAGCGCCTGATCGCCGTGTGCGCGTACGAGCTCGGACCGGGCGTACCCACCCCGCCCGAGGACCTGCTCCCCCCGGCCGATCCCTCCTCGCTGCACCGCCGCATCGAGGCGAAGCTGCCCAAGCCGTTGGCGCAGCTGGTCCGGACCCGCGTGATCGACCCCCGGCGCTCCCGGCCCGCCGCCGCGGCCGGCGCCGTGGACCGGCTGCCCGACGTCGTGGACCAGCTCGGCACCCGGCTGATGCACGGCAAGAGCATGGAGGGCGGCTGGCAGAGCACGGCCGGGCGGTTCCTCATCAGCCGGGCCGGCGCCCGCGGCTCGGTCACCGGCGTCCTCGCCGTCACCGACCGGCGCTGGTTCGGCCTCACCGACGTCTCGCACCTGTGGCAGTCGACGCCCGTGATGAAGGAGTACTGGGAGGTACCCCGCTCGGCCGTGGCCGCCGTCCGCGCCAGGCCGACGGGCGTGCTCCAGCGGGGCCGGATGGACCTGGAATTCACGGACGGCTCCTGGGTCGCCCTCCTGGCCTCCACCCCCGCGGAGGCCGTCCCCTTCGCCGAAGCCGCCGCCCACTACCGCTGACCCCGGTCGGTGCCCGGC
>NZ_JZWV01000729.1 GCF_000966975.1 Streptomyces katrae
TCAGGGGCGGAGCCCTTGGGAACGGAGGTCGGGGCCCCGGGCGGGCAGGGGCCGGCCCCCCGGGGGGGCGCATGGCCGCCGCGGTGGCGGGGAAGGCGCCCGGCCACAGCCCCGCGGACCGGCGCGAGCCGGACGCCGACGCGCAGGAGGCCGTGATGGACGGCAGCGGACTCTCGCACCGGGAGAGAAGGGCCCTGACCGCGATCGAACGGGCCCTGCGCGCGGACCCGCGCTTCGACCGTGCCATGACGTTCGGGACCGGTCTCTTCCCGCAGGAACCCGAACCCGGCCCCGGCTCACAGCCGGCGGACCGGCCGCGCGGCGGCCGCCACGGCGCGCTGACCGGCGCGGTCTGCGCCATGGCGGCGGCCGCCCTCGCCCTGCTGCCCCTGGCCGTCGCCACCTCCGCCCCGGTCCTGATCGCCGCCTTCACGTTCTCGTACGCGGCCACCCTGGTGGGACTGTTCCTCCTGGTGCGCCGCTGGTGCCGGCGCAGCGGATGAGCGGGCCGGGCAGGCCCGGCCCGGTCCGCTCCGGCCGAGGACGCCGATTGCCGGCCCCGGGCGTGGGCAGGCGCCGGGCATGACCTTCGAGCACCCCGCGAAGAAGACCGGGACCGGCCGGCGCAACCGGTTCGAGAGGCTGGCCGAGCTGGCCTCGAACTTCACCAGCTCCGCGGCCTTCCTGCTGCTCTGCGTCACCCTGGTGGCCGGCTTCGCAGCCGTCCACCTGGCCGGGCTGTCGATGGAGTGGCAGCACCTGGCGGGCGACGCGATGGGTGCCCTGTCCCTCCTGCTGCTGGCCCTGCTGAAGAACTCCGAGCGCCGCGCCGAACACGCGATCCAGCGCAAGCTCGACGCCATCGCCGCCGCCCTCCTGCAACAGCAGGAGGGCGACTGGACCGAGGCACACCAGGACCTGGAGGACGCCATCGGCATGGAGGACCGCCTCTAGCCCACCCCGGCCCCGCTCTGCCCGGTCCGGCACCACCCACGCCAGGCCACCGCCGTCCTGGCCACCGCCCCGGCGAGTCCGGCGCCGGCGGCCCGCACCCACCCGGGCCAGGCCACCGCCGCCCGGGCCCGCCCGGGCACCGGCGTGTCGGGCATCGCCAAGTCCGGCACCGCGCGGCCCAGGCCACCGCCGCCCGGGCAGGGCATTGGCGGGTCTGGTGCCGCGCGGCCCATCGCGGCGCCCGGCGCAGCGTGCCGAGCGGGCCAGCGCGCCGCCCGGGCCAGCGCTCCGGCGGGTCGGGCATGGCCCGGCACCTGCCGGGGCGGCGGACGGCAGGTCGGGTACCCCC
>NZ_JZWV01000730.1 GCF_000966975.1 Streptomyces katrae
CACCGGCCCCACGCCGGTCCCGGGCGGGGGGCGTGTTCGGCCGTTTCCCGGAATCCCTCCTTCACAGGTCACGACGACGGAGGCGACTGCGGGCTGCACTCATGCGCTCACGAACGGTGACGAGAAATGGCGGTACGAACGGGCGTTCCCGCATCGGATGGGCAAGACTCGCGTCCGCTATCCGCAACGCCGACCCGAGGAGTGTTCGAAATGCGGTCCATCACCAGGTGTCTGGGACTGGCTTCCGGAGCAATGGCGCTCACCGCCCTCACCGCCCTGGCCGGGACCGGAGCCGCCGACGCGGCACCGACCGGGACACAGACCCTGTACGCCCCCTCCGCGCTCGTCGTCAGCGTGACGGCCGGTCAGGACGCCGCCGCCGGGACCGTGCTGCGCGCGGTGACCCTCGTGTGCGCGCCCCGCCCGGGCGGCACGCACCCCTCCCCGGCCGCGGCCTGCGCCGAGCTGAAGGCGAACGCCGCCTCGCTGGACGCGCTCGCCGCCCCCCGCCCCGACTCCGCCTGCACCCGGGAGTGGAACCCGGTGACGGTCACCGCGGACGGGGTGTGGCAGGGCCGCCGGATGAGCTGGACCTACACCTTCGGCAACCCCTGCGGGCTGCGCAGCAGCAGCGGCGTCCTCTTCGGCATCTGAGACCCCCCGCGGGCGGGTGACACCCCCGCGGGCCGGCCGGGCGGCGCCGCCGACCGCCGCCCGGCCCCCTCGGCCCCGGCCCGTCAGCCCAGTTCGAGGCTGGTGACCCCGTACAGCCCGGACAGGTCCAGCTCGGGCGCCGGGCCGGTGTACATACGGGCCGTCTCGAAGGCCGGGACCAGCCCCAGCCCGGTCGCCACGGCGGCCGCGGCCGGGTTCACGCCGGGCACGTCCACCGCCACCTCCCCGCCGGGGGCGTGCCCGGCGAGCCGCCTCACCAGGGCGGCGGCCACCTCCGGCGTCGCCGCGTACAGGGGCCCGATCCGCGCGGCACCGCTGCAGGGGCGGATCACCCCGAGACCTTCGAGCCGCCCGTCGCGGACGGCGGCGAGGGCGGTGCGGCCGGGCAGGCCGGTCCAGGCGGACAGGAAGGCGTCGCGCGCCTCGGGGAAGAAGGCCCGGTCGTAGGCGGCGAGCGCGGCGAAGGGCAGGGAGGCCGCGTCCACGATCTCCACCGCGGAGTCCTCGCCGGGCCGCGGGACGCCCTCGTAGCGCATGTTCGTCCAGGCGGAACGGAACCCGGATTTGCGGTAGTTGTCCTGCTGCTCGACCACCCCGTCCAGGCCGACGAGCCGCCCCTTGAGGCGTTCCGTCCCGGCCCGCCACAGCTGGATCCCGTAGCCCTGGCCGCGCACGTCGGGGCGGGCGATGTAGAAACCGATGAACCCGAAGCCGCTGCCGTAGCGCACGGCGGAGATGCAGGCGACCGGCTCCCCGTCGAGCCGGCCGACGAGGAAGCCCTCCGGGTCGGCGACCGCGAAGGCGAAGCGGTCGCTGTCCCCCGGGTTCCAGCCCTCCTCATCGGCCCAGGTGCGCAGCATCTCCATGTCGGCGGCGCTCGCGCCGGTGATCTCGAAACGTGTCATGCCGGCTGTTCTACCCCGGAAATCACCCCGCGCAGATCACGTCGTCGAGGGTGATCGGACGGGAGTCCGTGCGGACGTAGGCGGTGAAGGTGTCGGTGACCCCGGAGGCCCAGGTGGTGGTGACCGTGGCCCAGCCGACGAACGCGGACGGCGCGGCGGTGGCCTGGCCGACGGTGATGGACTCCGGGGTGCCCGGACGGCAGAGCAGGACGTCGGTCTCCGGGCTGTGCGCCTGTTTGTCCTTGAGCAGCTGCGAGACCCGCTGGGCCCGGTCCTGTTCCGAGGGGCCGTGGCTGCCGTAGAAGGTCCGCAGGAAGCGGGTGATCTCCTCCGTGGTGTGCCTCTGGTACCAGCGGGGCTGCGGATCGTCCGGGATGTGCCTCTGGTGCCGGTGGGGATGCGGATCGGCGAGGGCGGCCGCCGGTGCCGACGACGCGACCAGGGGGATCAGGGCGGACACGGCGGCGAGCAGCAGGGCGCCGGAGCGGTGCGGGGTGAGCGTCATGTCCGGTATGTAACCGGCGGCCCGGCCGGTCTGCCGGGGGCGCGGCCGGTTCTCACTCCGCTGGGCGTGGAGATTCACCGCAGAAACGCCCCTCCGCTTGCGCCGACCGGCTCCGGCTGCTTCGCCGTCACGTCCTGGGGACGGAATTCGTTCGCGGGCCGGGCGGGTCCTGTCTAGGGTCGGCGCATGGGGAAGCAGCTTGTCGCAGTGTTCAGCGGGGCCGGTATGTCCACCGACTCCGGGATTCCGGACTACCGGGGGCCGCAGGGCCTGTGGCGGCGCGATCCGGAGGCCGAGAAGCTCGTGACGTACGAGTACTACATGGCCGATCCGGAGGTCCGCCGCCGCTCCTGGCTCATGCGCGCCGAGATCGGGGCCCTCGGGGCCCGGCCCAACGCGGCGCACACCGCCGTGGCGGAACTGGAGCGGGCGGGCACCCCGGTGCGGGTGATCACGCAGAACGTGGACGGGCTGCACCAGCTCGCGGGGATGCCCGAGCGGAAGGTGTTCGAGCTGCACGGGACGGCCCGGTCGGTGGTGTGCACCGGCTGCCGTGCCCGCTCGGGGATGGACGAGGCCCTGGCCCGGGTCGCCGCCGGAGAGCCCGATCCGGCCTGTCCGGCCTGCGGGGGCATCCTCAAGGCGGCGACCGTGATGTTCGGGGAACGGCTGGATCCCGAGGTGCTCGCGCGGGCGGTGGCCGTGGCCAAGGGCTGCCAGGTCTTCATCGCCGTCGGGACGACCCTCCAGGTACAGCCCGCGGCCTCCCTCGCCGGGATGGCGGCCGAGGCCGGGGCACGGCTGATCATCGTGAACGCGGAGGAGACTCCGTACGACTCCCTCGCCGCCGAGGTGATCCGCGAACCGATCGGCACCGCCCTCCCGGCCCTGCTGGCCCGGTTCGCCTAGACGCTCCCTTCTTCCTCCGGGGCCCCGCCCCCGTCGGCGGCCCGGCGCATGGCCGCCACGTCGAGTTTCTTCATCTTCAGCATCGCGGCGGTGGCGCGGGCCGCCCGGCCCGGGTCCGGGTCGCTGATCAGGTCGATGGCACCCGGCGGGATGACCTGCCAGGAGACCCCGAACCTGTCCTTGACCCAGCCGCAGGCCGACTCCTGCCCGCCGTCGCCGGTGAGCGCGGCGTAGTAGTGGTCCGCCTCGGCCTCGTCCGAGCAGTGGATCTGGAACGAGATGGCCTCGGTGAAGGGGAACTGGGGGCCGCCGTTGAGTCCGATGAACCTCTGGCCGTTGATCTCGAACTCGACGACCATCACCTCGCCGGCCGGGCCCGGGCCCGCCTCGGTGTAGCGGGCGGTGCGCAGGATCCGGCCGTCCTCGAAGACGGACAGGTAGTAGTCGGCGGCGGCCTCCGCGTCGCCGTCGAACCACAGGCACGTGGTGAAGCCCTTGCTGGTCATGTCCGCTGCCTCCGGGCGGTGGGGGTGAGGGGAGGCCGGCCGGCCTCCCCTCACATACGGACCGGCCCCGCGCCCCGAACTCATCGGTGGGCGCGGGGCCGGTCCGTCATTTCACCCGTTCGGGCTATCCGCTACTTGCCGAGCATCCGGTCGACGACCCGCTCCGCGGCGTGGCCGTCGTCCAGGTCGCAGAACTCGGCGCGGAACGCCGCCCGTGCCTCGGCGAACCGGGCGGCCACCGCGTCGGCGTCGCGGACGGCCTCGATCAGGCTCGCGGAGTCCTTCAGCAGCGGGCCGGGGGCCTTCTCCTCCAGGTCGAAGGTGAAGCCGCGCAGGGTGTCGCGGTAGTGCTCCAGGTCGTACGTGAACAGCAGGATCGGCTTGTCCGTCAGCGCGAAGTCGAAGACCGCGGAGGAGTAGTCCGAGATCAGTACGTCGGCGACGAGCAGCAGGTCCGTGGTGTCGGGCCAGCGGGACACGTCCAGGACGAACCCGTCGCGCACGCCGTCGCGGAGCTGCTCGCCCACCAGGTGGTGGCCGCGGACGAGCAGGACGTGGTCCTCGCCGAGCTCGCGGCGGGCCGCGTCCAGGTCGATCTGCAGGTCGAGCTTGTAGCCGCCGCTCCAGCCCTCGCGGTTCTCGCGCCAGGTCGGCAGGTACAGGACGACCTTCTTGCCCTCGGGCAGGCCGAGCCGGCGGCGGACCTCGGCGATCCGTTCCGCGTCGGGACGCACCAGCGCGTCGGTGCGGGGGCTGCCGGACTCGATGACCTCGCCCTCGTAGCCGAGGGCCCGCTTGAGGATGGGCGTGGCGTACGAGCTCGGGGAGGCGAGCAGCGTCCACTGGGCGCTGTCGTGCGCCAGCCCCTCCAGCACCTCGGGGCTGGTGTAGTAGTCGTGGACGTAGTCGTAGCCGATCTGCTTGAGCGGCGTTCCGTGCCAGGTCTGGACGACGGTCTGGCCCGGGCGTCGGCGGAAGAACCTCGGCACGCTGTCGTTGACCACGTAGTAGCGGGCGCGGGCCAGGACCTCCCAGGCCTCCAGGCTGTCGTACTGGACGGCGCGGGCGGTCGGCGGGACCTCGGCGCGGCCGTCGCGGACCAGCCAGACGTGGTCCAGCTTCTCGCCCCGGCGCAGCAGTTCCTCGTGGATGGCGCGGGGCGCGTCGCCCGCGCCGTTGCCGCCGAAGGTGTCGTAGACGGCGAGGTCCTTGACCGGGAGCCGGCGCTGCGCCGGGTAGGTCTCGTCGCGGGCGACGCGCTGGGCGTAGCGGGAGCGGTCGTGCGGGCTCAGCAGCGGGTCGCTGACCAGCGCCATCCGGTCGTGGAAGCGGGCCTCGACGCGCATGCGGCGGCCGAGGACGGTGACCGGGTGGGGTCCGGTGTTCAGCGCGGGTGCGATGAGCTGGACCGGGGCGCCGCGGTCGACGCCGAGCAGGCCCGCGGTGGTGCCGCCCTGGCTCGCCGGGCGCAGCGTGGGCCACCAGCGGCCCTGCGGGAGGGTGGTGCGGCCGGCGTAGGCCTCGGGGAGCACGGGCTCGAAGGAGGCTTCGAAGCGGTCCCCGTCGCGGGTGACGGGGTAGCTGAACTCGGTGCCGTACTGGTCGTGCAGCACGAGCTCGTACGGCTCGTCGGCGCTGCCGGCGGGGGCGTGGAAGGTGCCGCGCAGGGTCAGCGTGCCGTTCTCGGCGGAGACGGTGTCGACGAGCGGCGGGGAGGGCTGGACGGACAGGACGAGGTGGCCGCTCTTGGCGCGCTTGGCGAAGACGGCGAGGTCCGTGCCCTCGGCGGGGAGCGGTACGGAGCGGTACGGCCAGGCCGGTGAAGCCGCCGCGTTCGTCGTGGACGAGGGGGTGGCGGGTGCCGTCGGCGCGGACCACGGTCAGGGTCCAGGCCTCGGGGGTCCATTCGCCGGGCTGCCGCACGGCGGGCGCGACGGCGCCGAGTCCGGCGAGCGGGACGACGGCGGTGAAGGGGACGCGGCCGCCGGCCGGGGCGGTGCCCAGGGTGAGCGGGACGTCCAGGACGGAGCCGCTGGCGGCGTGCTCGGCGCGCAGGGTGACGCCCTCGCCGGCCCCGGGGGCCCGGGGGCCAGCTCGCCGGTCAGCTCGACGGCGTCGTCGCCGCTGGGGCGGACGTCCAGGACGCGGGCGCGGACGACCTCGACCTGGACGGTGAGGGCGCCGGCGACGGTCGGCAGGACGCGGACGTCGGGGGTGACCCAGTGGGCGGGCGGGTTCATCCCGCTGTCGTGCTCACCGCCCTTGAGGCGGGCCCGGTGCAGACCGCCGGGGCCGGTGACGGCGATCGAGGTGGTCCATATCCCCTCGCGCCACTTGCCGCCCGTCTGGAAGACCGTGGGGTCGACGACGGCGGTGAACCCGGCCCAGTCGGCGTGCCGCAGGGCGAGGTGCGGGGAGTTCACGGTGGCCATCGGGGAGGCCACGGTGCGGGTGGGGACGACCGTGCGGCGGCGCTTGCCCTGCTCGCGGAAGACCAGCATCTTGCGGGAGCCCAGGCGGCTCTCGGCGCCCATGTGCCCGGGGAGGGCGTAGCCGCGCAGCAGCAGCTTGCCATCGCTCCAGGCGGCCTGCTCCAGCCGGCTGACGACGCGGCGCTCGCGCGGGCCGAGGGTCAGCAGCTTGGGCGGGACGGGTGCCTTGAGGAAGGGGTAGTCGGCCTGCGGGCGGGCGAGGCCCTTGACCGGCACGCTGTAGCTGAAGTCGCGCTGGTGGTGCAGGAGTCCGATGAACTCCTCGACGCGGCCCTCGCGGGCCAGGTACGCCTTGAGGCGGTCGGCGACGGTGAGGTCGCTCCAGGGTTCGGTGCCGATCTCCCGGATGAGGCCGCCGACCTCCTTGACGAAGGCGGCGCGGAAGTCGTCGCCGCCCTCGGCGACGTACTTGTAGATGAGCGGGAGTTCCTCGCTGAGCACGTTGTGGTCGTAGTCGCGCAGGTAGCGGGCGTACTTCTCGCCGGTCTTGCCGAGCAGGGCCTCGCGGACCAGGCGTACGGAGGTCACGCGGTCGATCACGGAGACCGGGTCGGTGGAGCGCTGGGTGATGGAGCGCTCTCCGGTCTCGCGGACGCGCCAGTGGTAGACACAGTCGCTGATCACGTCGACGCTCTTGGCGAAGTAGTGCGCGGGGATGCTGACGGGGGCGTCCTCGTAGAGGATGCCCTCGGGGTACTGGAACCCGTGCTCCTCCCAGAATCCGCGGCGGTAGACCTTGTTCCACGCGGTGCGGTCGGTGACCAGCGCCGGGAACTTGGAGATGTGGGTCTTCAGCCGGGTGTTCGCGAACGCGACGCGGTGGCCCCAGGACTGCTGCATGCCGACGGAGCGGAAGCGCTTGACGTTGCCGGCGGCGAAATCGGAGCCGCTCTCGTCGAGGGCGTCGATCAGCTTCTGGTAGGCGTCCGCGGGCATGGTGTCGTCGCTGTCGACGAAGGCCAGGTACTCGCTGTCCGGCGAAGCGTGGCGGAAGCCGACGTTCCGCGCGGCACCGAGGCCGGCGTTCTCCTGGAGGACCACTCGGAAGCGCTTGTCACGCTCAGCGAAGGCCTTGGCGATGACGGCACTGCTGTCCGTGGACCCGTCGTCGACGATGACGACTTCGAAGTCGTCGAACGTCTGAGCTGCAAGGGATTCCAGGCACTCGTCGAGGTAGAGCTCGACGTTGTAGGAGGGCACGACGATGCTCAGGCGCGGGGGCATGGGTGACGGGTTCTCCAGCGTTTTTATCTTTGTCGACCGGGTTGATGATCAGCCAATTACAGCATCTTACTCTGTAACAGGATGATAAAGCTGGCCCAATCTCGGACATTTCGCTCGGCCCGCCGGGGCGGACGGCAAAGATTTCCGCCGCCCGCCACCGTGCCGTCACGGCCCTCCGCGGGCCGCCGCCGCAGCCGTCAGACCTCCAGGCTCTCCTCGATCTTCTTCAGTTGGTGGCGCGCCATGGCCAGATTGGCCCTGCCGCGGTCGAGGGCGAGGTAGAGGAAGAAGCCCTCGCTGTTGCGGCCCTTCAACAGCCTGATCAGGTGGTACTGGCTGCCGAGAGTGATCAGGATGTCCTCGATCTCGTCCTTCAGACCGAGCATCTCCATGGTGCGCACCTTGGCCCGCACCACGTCCGTGTTGCCGGCCGCGGCGACCGTCAGGTCCAGGTCCTTGCCGCCGCCGACGTGGCCGAGGGCCATGCCGCTGCCGTAGTCGACGAGGGCCGCGCCGATCGCGCCCTCGATGGTGGTGGTGGCTTCCTTGAGGGCGGTTTCCACGTTGACCATGAGGCTTCCTTTGCAGTCGTTTGCGTTTGGCTTGTTCTGTCGGTTCCGCCGGGAGCGGTCACGTGTGGTCCGCCGCCGGCGCCTCGGGGCCGGACCGGCGGCCCAGGCTGTGCTCTATGAGCTCGGTGATCCGGACGCTGGAGCGGCGCGCCTCCAGGTGGAGACGGCCGACGTTGACGCGCGGCTCGGCGATCAGGGTGAGGACGGCCGCCTCGCCCGCGGCGTACGTGGCGACGTAGCCGTGCTCGCCGCGGACGAGCAGTTCACGGAATCCGCCCTGGCCGGTGCAGTCGCTCAGCCGCTGGGCCACGCCGAGGGCGGCGGCGGTCAGGGCGGCGACGGACTCGGCCTCGGTGGCGGCGCTGTCCTGGGCCAGGACCAGGCCGTCGGCGCTGGCGGCGAGGGCCCCGCTGAGCTGGGGGACCCGGGCCCGCAGCCGGCGGAGCTCGGCGAGTATCTCGGCTTCGGCCTCGGCGGGCACCATCGCGGTGTTCATATCGGCCTTCCTCCCTTCGGGCGGCCTCCGCTCGGAACGGTCGGCTCGCAGAACCGGTCGCAGCGGGAGCCTCACAGGCTTGCCTCCAGTGCGTCGCGTAACCGGCGGAGCAGCGCCACGTCCGGGGATTGGGCCTGGGTCATCCAGTCGGGCAGGGGTGCGGCCGGCGGCGGGGCCGGCCGGGTGTGCGGGGTCTCGACCAGCCCGGCGGCCGCCAGTCTTCGTACGTCGAGCAGGGTGTGGAAGGCGGGCCGGCCCAGCACCCACGCCAGGTCGGCGGGGGTCCGTACGCCGTCCGCCCGGGCGAGCAGCGCCCGCTGCCGGGCGGTGACGATCTGCCCCGGCGCGGCCGGCCGGGGCACGACCGGGGCGGTGTCGAGCTGCGGGTACGGCCACACGGCGTCGAGCAGCTCGCGGCGGCGGCGGGTCTCCCGCTCCACGGCGGCGGCCGGGACGGAGCGCATGGAGCCGATCCAGTGGGTGGCGCCGCGGCGGAAGCGGGAGGGGCCGCTGCCCGGGGAGAGGGCGAAGAAGGCGGCGTCGAATATCGCGGCCAGGTGGCAGATCTCCATCTCCCCGCCGGCCAGGCCCCCGCTGTCCACGAGGAACCGGGCGACCTGCCGGGTGGCCCCGGCTTCGCTGAGGGCCTCGTTCCAGCGCTCGGGCGCCAGGCCCCCGCCGGTGGTGAGCAGCACGTCCAGTCCCGGGGTGGAGGGGCTCTCGGCGTGCACGATGCGGCCGTCCTCCAGGAAGAGGGTGCCGCGGTCGCGCAGCAGGGCGCCGGTGGCCCGCTCGGCGGCGAGCCGGGTCAGCAGCGGGGAGACGGCGGCGAGGCCCGGTACGGGAACGGAGGTCACCGGAGCACCAGCCCTTCGGCGAGGGTGCGGAGTCTGAGCCGGGCCAGTGCGAGGTTGCCCTCGGCGCGGTCGAGCCAGAGGTGGAGGAAGACGCTGCTGTCGAAGCTGGTCTCGACGAAGCGGAGCACGTGGTAGCCGGTCCGGGTGGTGACGATCAGGTCCTCGACGGGCAGGCCCGCGGGCCCGCCCGTCGAGCCCGCGGGGCCCGGCGCGGCCGGCGGGGCCGCGGGGGCGGGCTGGGCGAAGGACTCGTACTCGGCGGCCGCCCGGGCCAGCTCGGCGGTCTCGGCGGCGGTGGTCTCGTGGTCGCCGACGGGGGACTCCCCGGCGGTGCCGAGGGCCAGTCCGCTGCTCCAGTCGACCAGCGCGGCCCCCCGGGCACCCGGCAGGGCCATGGCTTCGAGCAGGCATTCGTCGATCCCGGGCACGCGGGCTCCCCTCCCGGCCGAACGTGCTGGGCGCACGGTCGTCGTACGGCGTGACAGGAGGGAACTTACTCAAGTTCCACACTGTGGAAGGGGGTTCTGGCATTTTCCGCTGGAACATGCGCGGTCCTGCACGGCACCTTGGCCGGAACCCGTCCGTTTTTGATCAAGACTGTCATCGGTGCGGACGTGGCGGTCAGTCCGCGGGCCGGGCCGGGAGCAGCCGTTCCACCAGCACCCCGAGGAGGGGCTCCACCGGGTGGGCGTCGAGCAGGGCGGGAACGGTGAGGTCGTCCACGATCAGGCCCTGCATGGCGAAGTAGAGCAGCTCCACGCCCTGCCGGTCGCCGGGCAGGCCCGCCTCCAGGTGCCCGGCGATGTTGGGCTCCAGCTCGGCGGCCAGGAACGCGGAGAGCTCCTCCTGGAGTTCGGGTCTGCGGGTGGCCTCCAGACGCAGCTCCAGGACGGCCGTCTGGATGCTGGGTTCTCGCCGCAGCCGGCCGAGGAGCCGGCGGAGCAGCTCCACGGTGTCGAGGGGGCCGGCCGTCTCGGCCGGGTCCGGGGCGAGGCGTTCGCGGGTGCGGCGCAGGATCTGCGACAGCAGCTGGCCGCGGTGGGCGAAGTAGTTGGAGGCGGTGCCGGTGGGGACCCCGGCCTCCTTGTCCACGGCCCGCAGGGTCAGGCCCCGGGAACCCTCGCGGGCCAGGACCTCGATGGCTGCGTCGAGCAGCGCGGCCCGGCGTTCCGGATTCTGGCGCATGGGCGGTCCCTGGGGTCTGGCGAGCGGCTGGGTGGGAGCACTGCGCCCGCAGTGCTCCGAACACGCTAGCGGACCTGCCCGCTCCGGGCCCTCCCCACCGCCCCCTCCCCCGTGTCACCCTGCCCGTCATGGAGCGGATCGTCGAGGAGATACGCGAGGACCTCGGCCGCCGGATCGCCCTGGCGGCGGACCGGCTCGCCGACCGGACCCTGGCCGAGGACCCCGCCTACGCCGCCCCGCTCGGCCGGGCCGCGGTGCGCGAGCGGATGCGCGAGACCCTGCACCGGACCGTCGAGGGGCTGGTCAGCGCCTCCCGGGGGGAGCCGGTCGAGGTGGCGGACGCCCGGGCCGCCGGAGCGCTGCGGGCCGGGCAGGGGCTGCCGCTGGACCCCCTGCGGCGCACCTACCGGTACGGCGGACGGCTGGTGTGGCAGTGCCTGACCGAGGCGG
>NZ_JZWV01000731.1 GCF_000966975.1 Streptomyces katrae
GTGCCTGACCGAGGCGGTGGCGGCACACGACCGGGCCGCGCTGCCCCGGCTGCTGGCCGGGGCCGGCGCGCTGTGGGACGTACTGGACCAGCTGACGGACGCCGCGTCGGAGGCGTACCACCGGGCGGGGGCCGAGCGCGGGGAGCGGGAACGGGAGCGCCGCGCGGCCCTGCTGGACACCCTGCTCGACGGTCCCGGGGCGGCCGCGCCGGATCCGGAAGGGTCCGCCGCCTCGGCGGCCGCACGGCTGGGGCTGCGCGAGCGGGGCCGGTTCGCGGTGGTGGTGCTGGCTCCGGTGCGCCCGGGCGCCACCGGAACGGGCGCCACCGGAGCGGGCGTCACCGGGCTCCGGCTCCCGGGTGACACCGGCGGCGGCCCCGGCCCGGGCGGGGACGGCCGAGTGCCCGGCGCCCCGCGGGTGCTGTGGCGGGTCCGGGCCGACGGGGAGACCGGCCTGGCCGAGCTGGGCCACCACCCGCTGGAGTCCCTGCGCACCCTGCTCGCCCCGCTCCCCGTGCGCGCCGGGATCAGCCCGGTGGTCGGGACCCCGGCCGAGCTGGCCGGGGCCCGCCGGCTGGCGGAGCTCGCGCTGCGGACCGCGCCGCCCTCGGCCGGGGCCGGCGCCGCCCTGCTGGACGAGCGGCTCCCGGCGGCGCTGGTGGCGGGCGACCCGGAACTCGCGGCCCGACTGCGGGAGGTGGTGCTGGGTCCGGTGCTGGCGCTGCCCGGGCAGGAGGCGCGGGTGCTGCTGGCCACGCTGGGCACCTGGCTGTCCTGCCAGGGATCGACCACGTACGCCGCCCAGCGGCTCTACTGCCACCGCAACACCGTCTCCAACCGGCTGCGCCGCCTGGAGCAGCTCACCGGGCGCACCCTGTCGGACCCGGCCCACGTGGTGGAACTGGCCCTGGCCCACGCGGCGGTGGACCGCGCGGCGCAGGCGCCCCGCCCTACGGCCGGGCCGCCTCCCGGGGCTGCGGATGACGGGCCGACTCCAGCAGGTACGGCACGTCGATCACCGCGATCCCCGGGGTGAAGAGCAGTTTCGCCTTGAGCCGCAGCGCGTTCTGGTTGTGCAGCGGCTGCTCCCACCAGTGCCCGACGACGTACTCGGGGATGACCACCGAGAGCACGTCGGTGCCCTCGGCGGCCGCGGCCTCCTCGACGTAGGACACCACCGGGCCGACCACCTCGCGGTAGGGCGAGTGCAGGACCTTCAGCGGGATGCCCGGGTCGACATCCGCCCAGGCCTCCCGCAGCTGCCGCGCCTCCTGCTCGTCGGCGGCCACGGAGAGCGCGCTGAGGGTGTCCGCCCGCAGCCCCTGGGCGTAGCCGAGGGCCTTGAGGGTCGGCGCGTGGACGTTGGCGACGAGGACGACCACGTGGTGGCGGGCCGGTTTGCGCGGCCGCTCGCCGGGGGCGACGGCGACCTGGCCGGCCACCCGGTCGTAGTGCCGGCGGACCCCCTTCATGCCGAGGAAGAGGGCGGGCATGGCGATGACGACCAGCCAGGCCCCGTGCGTGAACTTGGTGATCAGGACGATGACCAGGACCACGGCGGTCATGACCGCGCCGACGGCGTTGATGGCGAGCCGGCGGTGGATGTGGACCCGTCCGGCGCGCGGGGTCGCGGGTGAGGCGAGTTCGCGCCGCCAGTGCCGGACCATGCCCGCCTGGGAGAGGGTGAAGGAGACGAAGACGCCGATGATGTAGAGCTGGATGAGGCGGGTCAGCTGGGCGTCGAAGGCGACGATGAGGGCGATGGCCGCGCAGGCGAGCAGGACGACCCCGTTGGAGTACACCAGCCGGTCGCCCCGGTTGTAGAGCTGGCGCGGCGCGTAGTGGTCCTTGGCGAGGATCGAGGCGAGCATCGGGAAGCCGTTGAAGGCGGTATTCGCGGCCAGGACGAGGACGCCCGCGGTGGCGGCCTGGAGCAGGTAGAAGAGGAAGTCCAGGTCCCCGAAGGTGGCCCGGCCGATCTGGGCGAGGGCCGTGGACATCGGGGTGCCCGGGGGCAGGCCGAGTTCGGTGGGGTCGGCGGCGACGTGCACCTGGTAGGCCATGGCGAGGGCGGTGATGCCCGCGAACATGGTCGCGGAGAGGGCGCCCATGGCGGCGAGGGTGGTCGCCGCGTTCTTCGCCTTGGGCTTCCGGAAGGCGGGCACGCCGTTGCTGATGGCCTCGACGCCGGTGAGGGCGGTGCAGCCGGAGGCGAAGGCGCGCAGGGCGAGGAGGACGACTGCGATGCCGGTGTAGGTGCCGGCGGCTTCGATCGGCAGGTGGGCGGACTCGGCCCGGATGGTGGCGCCGGTGGCGAGGCGGACGGCGGCGACCGCGAACATGACGTAGATGATGAGGACGAACCCGTAGGTGGGGACGGCGAAGACGCGCCCCGACTCCCGTACCCCGCGCAGGTTCATCAGGGTCAGCAGCACCACGAAGGCGACGGACATGGCGACCTGGTGGTCGCTGAGGGAGGGGATCGCCGAGGTGATGGCGGCGACCCCGGAGACCACGGACACGGCGACGGTCATCACGTAGTCGACGAGCAGGGCGCTGGCGGCGGTCAGGGCCGCGGTGGGGCCGAGGTTCTCGGAGCTGACGACGTACGCGCCCCCGCCGCCGGGGTAGGCGTGGCAGGTCTGCCGGTAGGAGGCGACGACGACCACCAGTAGGAAGACGATGGCGGCGGCCGCGTACCACGTGAGGTGGAGCAGGGCGACTCCGCCGAGGGCGAGGATCAGCAGGATCTCCTCGGTGGCGTAGGCCACGGAGGAGAGCGGGTCGCTGCAGAAGATGGGCAGCGCGAGCCGCTTGGGCAGCAGGGTCTCGCCCAGGCGCGCGGTGTCCAGGGGCTCACCGACCAGCAGCCGTTTCGCATTGATTCGCCTCATTCCGCGATGGATATCCATGTACGGCGAATTTCAGACGTTCAGGGATCTCAGTGCGCCGGGTCGGCGTCGCCCGTACGGCCCAGTGGCGACCTTGAACGGGTGCTGCGAGGCCGTCACATCCTGGCGGCCGCGCTGCGGATGGCCTCGCGGATGCGGAAGTAGGTCCCGCAGCGGCAGATGTTGGCGATGGCGTCGATGTCCTCGTCGGTGGGCTCGCTCGTCCGCTTCAGCAGGGCCACGGCGGCCATGATCTGCCCGGGCTGGCAGTAGCCGCACTGGGCGACGTCCTGTTCGAGCCAGGCCTCCTGGACGGGGTGGAGCCGGTCGCCGTCCGCGAGCCCCTCGATGGTGGTGACCGCCTTGCCCGCGCAGGCGGAGACCGGCACCACGCAGGGGCGGACGTCCACCCCGTCGAGGTGGCTGGTGCAGGCCTTGCAGACGTCCACCCCGCAGCCGTACTTGGGGCCGGTGATCCCGAGCAGGTCGCGGAGCACCCAGAGCAGGGGGAGGTTGTCGGGCGCGTCGACGGTGACGCTCCGCCCGTTGACGGTGAAGGTGTGCGAGGGCACGGCGGCGTACTCCAGGGTCAGCGCGGGTAGGGGGTGAAGTCGACGTCGAAGTCGAGGGGGAAGCTGCGCGGTTTGGAACCGGTGGCCCGGGCCCAGGCGTTGGCGATCGCCCCGACGGCGGCGGGTACGCCGAGCTCGCCCGCGCCGCCCGGCTCGGTGCCGGTGGCCGGGAGCACGAAGACCCGTACGTCCTGCGGGGTGTCGCGCTGCCTCGCCCAGTGGAACTGGCTGTAACTGCCCTCCAGCGGCAGCCCCTTGTCCAGGTGCAGCCCGGCGCGCAGGGTGGTGGAGATCGCGTCGGTGAGGCCGCCGATCATCTGGGCCTCCAGCCCGCGCGGGTTGACGGGCAGGCCCACGTCGACGGCGATGACGGCCCGGGTGACGCGGACGTGCTGCGGGTCGCGGGTGTCGATCTCCACCAGGCAGGCCGTGCGCGACTTGTACTCCTCGTGGAAGGCGATGCCCTGGGCGCAGCCGGCCGGCAGGGCGCGGCCCCACTGCCCCTCGGTGGCGGCCTTGTCGAGGACGGCGCGCTGGGCGTCGGTCTTGAGGAAGGTGCGCCGGAAGCGGTACGGGTCCTTGCCGGTGGCGGCGGCCAGCTCGTCGACCATGATCTCTTCGGCGCCCCGGGTGTTGGCCGAGTAGACCGAGCGCCAGGAGCCGGTGGGGATGCCGGTCGGCACCTCGGTCAGCGCCTGGGTGGTGAGGCCGAAGTGGTACGGGGACTTCACCGTGGTGAGGAACAGGGTCTGGGCGAGGGTGGCGTTGCCGATGCCGGAGGGCAGGCTCGCGGCGGTGGCGGTGATGATCTCGCCGAGGCCGTGCCGGAAGTCGGTCTCGGCGGCGGCGACCCGGTGCTCGAAGCTGAGCACCTCGCCGAGCAGGTGGGTGGCCCTGATCCGGTGGTGGGTGGCGGGGCGCATCCGGCCGTGCCGGGTGTCGTCCACCCGGGTCCACATCA
This sequence comes from Streptomyces katrae, assembly GCF_000966975.1. Lineage (GTDB taxonomy): Bacteria > Actinomycetota > Actinomycetes > Streptomycetales > Streptomycetaceae > Streptomyces > Streptomyces katrae. Next base: position 4,425 of record NZ_JZWV01000731.1, read on the forward strand.
GCTTGACCGGGCGGCGGCAGGCCTTGGAGACGCGGGCGGCCTCCAGGGCGGCGTCGAAGAACAGGCGCCGGCCGAAGGAGCCGCCGGCCTGGACCACGTGCACCTTCACCTTGTCCAGCGGCAGTCCGAGGTCGGCGGCGATGGTCTCGCGGGCGACGATGGGGGACTTGAGGCCGGACCAGATCTCGGCCCGGTCGTCACGGACGTCGGCGACGGCCGAGTTGGTCTCCATCGGGGCGTGGCTGACGAAGGCGAAGTCGAACTCGGCGTCCACGTACGGGGTGAGCAGCGGCGGCACCAGCGGCGGCGGGGTGGCGGCGCGGAGTTTGGCGCGGACCTGCTCGTCGGAGAGCTGGTCGGCGGGGCCGGGGCCCCACTCGACCTGGAGGGCGGCCTTGGCGTCGAGGGCCTGCCCGAACGTTTCCGCGACGACGGCGACCCCGGTGGGGACCGTCACCACGTGCAGGACCCCCGGCATGGCCTGCACGGCCGCGCGGTTGGCGACGGAGCGGACGGTGCCGCCGAGGCTGGGCGGGCGGCGCAGCACGCAGGGCTTGGCGCCCGGCACGTCGAGGTCGAGGGTGTAGCGCTGGGCGCCGGTGACCATGGCGCGGGCGTCGACGCGGCTGGTCGGGGTGCCCACGAGGGAGTGCCGGGAGGCGGGCTTCGGCGTGGCGCCGAGGACGACGAGGCCGGGCGCGGCGGCGGCCGCGGCGAGGCCGCCGTAGCCGGCGGTGCGGCCGTCGGGGGCCCGTACGG
>NZ_JZWV01000732.1 GCF_000966975.1 Streptomyces katrae
CCGGCGGTGCGGCCGTCGGGGGCCCGTACGGAGCCGCCCGCGGTGGTCAGCGAGGCGGCGGGGAGGTCCCAGCGGGCGGCGGCCGCCGCGACGAGCCGGGCCCGGGCGGTGGCGGCGCACTGGCGGACCGGGCCGTACAGGGAGCGGATGGAGTTGGAGGAACCGGTGAGCTGGTTGAACAGCAGCTCGGGGCGGGCGTCGTCCAGTTCCACCCGGACCCGGTCCAGCGGGGCGTCGAGCTCCTCGGCGACCAGCATGGCGACGGCGGTGGTGAGGCCCTGGCCGACCTCCTCGCGGGGCAGCCGGAAGCGGACGGTGCCGTC
>NZ_JZWV01000733.1 GCF_000966975.1 Streptomyces katrae
GGAGGAGGTCGGGGCGCCGGCCAGGATGAACAGGTCGCCGAGGTCGACCAGATCGGCCACCTCGGGCAGGCTCGGCACCACGGCGTGCGCGGCCTGCGGGGCCAGGGCGTCGGCACCGGCGCGGGTGACGAGGGCCAGGGTCGGGGCCGCGACGAGGTAGGTCAGGAAGGACCGGCGGCTCTGCCCGGCCCCGTCGCGCCCCGCCGGCGCACTGGTCTCTTCGGCCATCTGGTCCTGCCCCCCGCCCTCCCCCGGCCCGCTCGTGGAGAAGCGGACCGCCCCGGCTCGTTACCGACACGTAGGGTAGCGATCACGCGGTGGGGTGGGAAGCGGAAGTGACGTGCGGGGTCCTTCGTTCGAGTGGTGCCCCGGACGGGGCCCCGCCCCCGCCCGCCGGCGGCCCCGCCGGGCCACGGGCCTCGTACGTCTCGTCCGCACGA
>NZ_JZWV01000734.1 GCF_000966975.1 Streptomyces katrae
CGTCCGCACGATCGAGCGGGCTCGCCCGGAAGGCCGATTTCCGGCCACGGGCGGACGATGGAGGCAGAGCCGTACGCGGTTGCGACACGTGAGGAGGTGTACGGCGATGGCCCAGTTCATGGATGTCCACCACGGTATGAAGGGCATCACCGCGGACCAGCTGATGGAAGCCCACAAGGCGGACCTCGCCATCCAGTCGGAGGAGAAGGTCACGTTCCAGCGCGCCTGGGCCGACCCCGCGTCCGGCGAGGTCTACTGCCTGTCCGAGGCCCCCTCGGCTGCGGCGGTCCAGAAGATCCACGAGCGGGCGGGACACCCCGCCGACGAGATCCACCCGGTGCCGCTGAGCGTCTGACGGGGACGGAGCACTCCGGTACCGGCTTCCGGTACTGACCGGAAATGTTCGTACGGACGGGAGGTAAACGGGAGGCCTTCGGCATATGCCGTGAGCAAGAACGTTACGGATGTTGCCAAACGCCTTACAGGCCGTCCCAGGCTGTGCCACAGTCGTAACCGGTCCTTCTTTCAGACCTGGCCGTGCCGCGCCTGTATCGCCGCGCCTGTATCGGAGTGCTCATGCCGTCCCACCTGTACGCGGACCGTTCCGCGCAGCCGCCCGAGCCGGGATCCGTGGACGCGCTGATCTCGCAGACCCGCCGGCTGCGCGGCGAGGTGGACGCGGTGCGCCGCGACACCGTCGTGGACGACGACGACGCCCAGGGCCGCTGGCAGCGCGCCCTCTGCGACCTCGCCGTGCACCACCTCGACGACCTCGGGCAGCACCTGGGCCAGCTCAAGGAAGGCCTGCCGCCCGCCCCCGAGCACGCCGAACTCCCCCCGGCGCCCCCGGAGACCGCTTCCGAGGACCGCCAGACCCGTGTCGGCAGCGCCGAGTGGAACCTGCTGACGGACGAGGTCACCTGGTCCGAGGAGCTCTTCCAGATCTTCGGCCGCTCCCCCGAGGCGGGCCCGCTCCCCCTCGACGAGCTGGGGTCCACCCTGTTCTCCGAGGACCAGCCGCTGCTGACCGCGATGGTCACCGACTGCCTGGTGGACGGCAAGCCGATAGACGGCGAGTTCCGCATCGTCCGGGCCGACGGCCGCGTCCGGACGCTGCACATGAGGGGCGAGCCGGTACTCGACGCGGACGGCTGCACGGCCTCGATGTGGGCCGTGCTGCGCGACGTCAGCGAGCTGCGGCGGAGCCAGCGGGCGGAGCGCGAGTCCCGTGACTCGCTCCAGCGCCGGCGGGAGATCGCGCAGACCGAGCACCGGCTGGCGGTCGAGCTGCAGGAAGCCGTGCTCCCCCCGTGGCGCGGCTCCCTGCGGTTCCCGCACGACGACGCCGCCGCGTTGGACGTGGCCGCGCACTACCTGCCCTCCGCGACCAGCTCGCTGATCGGCGGCGACTGGTACGACGCGCTCGAACTGCCCGACGGCCGCTCCCTGCTGACGGTCGGTGACCTGACCGGGCACGGGGTGAGCGCCACCTCCGGCATGGCCATGCTGCTCGGTGCCCTGCGCGGGATGGCCATGGCCGGCATCGAGCCGGGCCCGCTGATGGGCTGGCTGAACCAGCTGCTGGAGACCTCCGCCCAGCCTGCCCTCGGCTCGGCCGTCTGCTGCCGGTACGACCCCGCCCGTCGGCTGCTCTCCTGGGCGCAGGCGGGGCATCCCGCGCCGCTGCTCTTCCGCCGAGGCCAGGGGCGTGCGCTCCAGCCTCCGGAAGGGGTCCTGCTGGGGGCCACCTCGGGAGCCGTGTACGGGCAGGCCGAGGAACTGCTGGAGCTGGGCGACGTACTCGTCCTGTACACCGACGGACTGACCCCGCACGGCGTCGGGTTCACCCGGGCCGACCAGACCGAGCGGCTGCTGGCGCTCGCACCGCGGTTCTCGGCGGCGCGGTCGGCGCGTGACTGCGTGCGGATGGTGACGGAGGAGTTCGGCGAGAGCGGGCGCGAGGACGACGCCTGCGTCCTGGTGGCCCGCGTCGGCGGCTAGCCGGCGGCGGGGTCCCCGCAACGGTCCGATCCGAGGGGCCGCGCCTGAGGCGCGGCCCCGTCCGCCGTCCGTCCCCGTCCTCCACGGCCCGCGGCACCGCCCCCTAGACTTCCGCCTCCGCCGCGTGCGTGACGCGCCGGGCCGGGGACTCGGGGAGGGCCTGCTCGATCTCCTCGCGCAGGTCCTCGATGCGCGCATAGCCGGCGTACTGGCCGGTGAGCCGGTACATCTCGCGGAGCCGGTCCCACGTCCGGTGCGAGGAGGTCTCGTTCATCGACACCAGGGCCAGGCGGGCGTAACGGTCGGCCTGTTCGGGGTCGTCGGCGATGAAGCAGGCCGAGGCCATGGAGATGTAGTCGAAGATCTGCGAGCGCTGGTGGCCGTCGCCGCGCAGCCGCAGCGCCTCCCGGGCGTGCCGCGCGGCGACCGGCGCCGCCGAGGCGTCGTGGTCGGCGAGCGTGCGGTAGGCGAGGGCCTGCATCCCGTGCAGGTCGGCCTCGTCGAAGTGCTGCATCCAGGAGGGCGGCGGTACGTCCCCCTTGTCGGACACGAACAGGTCCTCGGCCTCGCCCAGGGTGCGGCGCATGGCCTGGCCCTTGCCCATGGCGGCCTGGGCCCAGGCCTCGATGGTGTGCAGCATGGCGCGGGTGCGCGGCAGGGTCTGGTCCCCGGAGCCGGCCTGGGCCAGCTTCATCAGGTCCAGGGCCTCGTTCGGCTTGCCCAGGTGGACCATCTGGCGGGCGGCCCGCGACAGCGCCTCGCCGGCGCGCGGGCGGTCGCCGCCCTCGCGCGCCGCGTGGGCGGCGATGACGAAGTACTTCTGCGCGGTGGGTTCGAGGCCGACGTCGTGCGACATCCAGCCCGCCAGCACCGCCAGGTTGGCCGCCACCCCCCACAGCCTGCGCTGGAGGTGGTCGGGGTGGTGGTAGGCGAGCATGCCGCCGACCTCGTTCAGCTGGCCCACGACGGCCTTCCGCTGGAGCCCGCCGCCTCTGGAGGCGTCCCAGGCCCGGAACACCTCGACCGAGCGCTCCAGGGCCTCGATCTCCTGCGAGCCGATGGGGGCGGCCTCGTAGCGGTCGTAGCCCGCCGGGTCGGCCTGGTAGGGGTCGCCGAATCGCTGCGGGTCCTTGGCGGTGGCGGGATCGCCTTGCAGCCAGTCGTACATGGCGTTGCTGAGGGCTGAGCCGGCGGTGAGCGCGGCGCCCGCGCCCATCAGGCCGCGACGGTTGAGCATGAGGTCCATTCCCGTGAATTCGGTGAGGACCGCGGCTGTGCGTTCGGGCGCCCAGGGCACTCCGTCGGGGTTCTCCTTCGCCCCGTCCGGCTGCCGTCTGGCGGTGCGCCGCTGTCGTACGAACCCGAGGTCCTCGATGGTCACGACACGACCGAGCCGCTCGGTGAACAGTGCTGCCAGTACCGTGGGCACCGGTTCGCGCGGGGTCTCCCCCATGTCGATCCAGCGCCGCACCCGCGAGGTGTCGGTGGCCAGTTGGTGGTGGCCCATCGCGGCCGCCTGCCGGTTGACCATCCTCGCGAGTTCGCCCTTCGACCAGCCGGCCAGGCCGAACAGGTCGTTCAGACGGGTGTTTGGACCTTTGCTCACGTCAAGCCCCCAGGTTCTCGGCTGAGTTGACAGTAGCCCCCTGTCAGTTCCCCGTGGACTATTCGCCAGGGTTCGCCAGGGCACGCCCCGTGGTTCGCCACCTGCCGCCGGGTGTCAGGTAGGAATGCGCCTCCCCGACCCGGTTCACCGGCGGAACTCCCCAGGGTGAAGTACGGGATCCGGCGGGGCGGCGTACGCAACTCGTCGGCGCACGAAGGGAACCGTAGAAGCCATGTACGCAGCAACGTCCTCCGTGTCCGCCCCGGTCCGCCCGCACCGCACCCTCCAGGCGGGGGGCGGCGGCCTCTCCTTCGAACCCGGCCGTCAGCCCGTCCCGGCGCAGGGCGCCGTCCGGGCGCGGCGGATGCCGGCGGCCGGAACGCAGCCGCTCAGCGGAAGAATCGACCTGTCCGGCCCGCAGGGGGCGCAGTTGCGCACCGCGCTCGCGTCGGTGCAGCGGATCTGTCCGGAGTTCGCGCCCGTCCAGGTGCTGCGGCGCAGCGGCCGGTCGGTCCTCCTGGTGGGGACGACGGGGCGGATGACCGCGGTCGCGAAGGTTTTACTGGACCACTCGCCCGAGTGGCGCGAGCGGTACCGGCACGAAATAGCGGCGTACCGGACCTTCGTCCGGCACCGCCCGCCGGTCCGTGTGCCCCGGCTGATCGCCGCCGACCCGGAGAACTGCGTCCTGGTCGTCGAGCGGATGGCCGGCCGGGTCGCCGCCCTCCAGAGGCATCCCGTGGAGGCGCCGCCGAGGACCGACGTACGGGCGGCGCTGGGCGCGGTGTGCCGGGTCAACCAGTGGCGTCCGCCGGCCGACCTGTTCGGTCACCCGGTGGACTACGCACGGCGGATCTCCCGGGACCACGACCTGGGACTGCTGACCGACCGGGACTACGGCGACCTGCAGAAGCTGCTGCACGGGCTGCGGCCGGCGGGTACGCCGTGGCAGTTCAACCACGGTGACGCGCTGCTGTCGAACCTGCTCCTGTCCCCGGCGGGGCCGGTGATGCTGGACTGGGAGCACGCGGGCTGGTACCTGCCGGGCTACGACCTGGCGACGCTGTGGACGGTGCTGGGTGACGCCCCGGCGGCGCGCAGCCAGATCAGCCGGCTCGCGCAGTCGGCCGGTCCGGCGGCCCGGGACGCCTTCCTGGTCAATCTGATGCTGGTGCTGACCAGGGAGATCCGGATGTGCGAGACGGCCGTCCAGCGCTCGATGCTGGCGGCTCCCGCGGCCCAGCCGCTGCCCGCGGGGGCCCTCTCCTCGGGTGAGGAGCAGCGCCTGCTCCTGCGCCGCCTGCACGACGACGCGGGCATGGCCCGCAGAGCGGTCCGGGCGGCGGTCGGCACCCGCTGACCCTCCGGCCCGCCGCGTACCGGAATCCCGTGGCCCCCACACCTGGTGTGGGGGCCACGGGATTTCGGTCTTTCCGGGCAGGGGTTCCGGCCTTTCCGGGGCGGATCGCCCCGGCGCGCGTGCCTTGACATCACATGATCCCCCGAAGACCTTTTCTGACTCAGCATCAGGAAGCCCCTCTCCCCTGCCCCTTCCCACACCGCTGGAGCCCGCCCATGACCGAGGCCGTGTCCATATCCGGGAGCGCGGACCGCGAGCGCCCCGTCCCCTCCCGGAGCGCTCGCCGCCGCCGTGCTGCCGGCGACCGCCGCGCGGGCCGACGGGGCCCCGCTCGGGGAGTACGACGTCGTGGTGGTCGGCTCGGGGGCGGCGGGGATGACCGCCGCCCTCACCGCCGCCGGGCGGGGGCTGAGCGTGCTGGTGGTGGAGAAGGCCCCGACCTTCGGCGGTTCGGCGGCGCGTTCCGGGGCCGGGATCTGGCTGCCGAACAACTCGGTGATCCTGGGCGCGGGGGTGCCGGACACCCCGGAGAAGGCGGAGGTGTACCTCTCGGCGGTGGTGGGGCCGGAGGTGCCGGCCGACCGGCAGCGGGCCTTCCTGGCCAACGGCCCGCGCATGCTGGACTTCGTCATGGCGAACAGCCCGCTGAGGTTCCGCTTCATGGACGGCTACAGCGACTACTACCCGAACCTGCCGGGCGGGCTGCCGAACGGCCGCTCCATCGAGCCGGACCAGTTCGACGGGAACGTCCTGGGCGCCGAACTGGCGCACCTGAACCCGGCGTACATGCCGGTGCCGGCCGGGATGGTGGTGTTCAGCCAGGACTACAAGTGGCTGAACCTCGCCGCGGTCACGGCGAAGGGGCTGGCGGTGTCCACGGAGTGCCTGGCGCGCGGCACGAAGGCGGCGCTGCTCGGGCAGAAGCCGCTGACGATGGGGCAGGCGCTGGCCGCCGGGCTGCGGGCCGGGCTGATGCGGGCGGGGGTGCCGGTGTGGCTGAACAGCCCGCTGGTCGACCTGGTCCAGGAGGGCGGGGCGGTCACCGGGGTGGTGGTGGAGAAGGAGGGCGTACGGGGTGTGGTGCGGGCCCGCCGGGGAGTGGTGGTCGGCTCCGGCGGCTTCGAGCACAACGCGGCCATGCGGGAGCGGTACCAGCAGCAGCCGATCGGGACCGGGTGGTCGGTGGGGGCGAAGGAGAACACCGGCGACGGCATCCTGGCGGGGCAGCGGGCGGGCGCGGCGCTGGCGCTGATGGAGGACGCCTGGTGGGGGCCGTCGATCCCGCTGCCCGGGGAGCCGTACTTCTGCCTGGCGGAGCGGACCCTGCCGGGCGGTCTGATCGTCAACCGCGCGGGGACGCGGTTCGTGAACGAGGCGGCGCCCTACAGCGACGTGGTGCACGTGATGTACGAGAAGGACCGGGGCGCGCCGGGCTCGCACATCCCGGCGTGGCTGATCGTGGACCAGAACTACCGCAACCGGTACCTGTTCAAGGACGTCCTGCCGACGCTGCCCCTGCCCGACGAGTGGTTCGAGGCGGGCGTCGCGAGGAAGGCGTGGACCTGGGACGCGCTGGCCGGGCAGATCGGGGTGCCCGCGGCAGCGCTGCGGGCGACGCTGAACCGCTTCAACGCCCAGGCGTGGAGCGGTTCCGACCCCGACTTCCACCGGGGGGACACGGCGTACGACCACTACTACACGGATCCGAACGTGACTCCGAACTCCTGCCTGGCGCCGGTCTGGGCCCCGCCCTTCTACGCCTTCCGGATCGTGCCGGGCGACCTGGGGACCAAGGGCGGGATCGTCACCGACGCCCGGGCCCGCGCGCTGCGGGCGGACGGATCGGTGATCCGGGGCCTGTGGGCGGCGGGCAACGCGAGCGCGGCGGTGATGGGGCACAGCTACGCGGGGGCCGGTTCGACGATCGGCCCCGCGATGACCTTCGGCTACGTGGCGGCGAACGACATCGCGGACACCGCCTGACGGGCTCCGGAGGTCAGCCCTGCTGGAAGAGCTCGGCCGGGAGCGGCTTCAGCAGCGCGTAGAGGTCGTCGGTGATCGGGCGGTCCCAGCTGGCGATCGTCACGAGGACGTTGTCGCTGCGGTCGAACTGGACGCAGGAGATCCGGCCCTCGGAGAGCTTGACCTTGCGGACGATGAGGAGGTTGTCGCCCTGCATGACGGGGCAGTCCTCGGTGCCGGTGACCTCGACCTCCTCGTCGTTCTCCAGGGCGTCGAGGAGCTGGGCCACCTCGAAGGGCACCTGCCCCTCGCCGAGGTCCCGCGCCGGGGACCCCTCGGGGAGGTTGCCGATGATCATCGCGGGGCCGCGGCCGCCGAAGAGGTCGTAGCGGAGGAAGACTCCCTGGCAGCTGCCGTCGGGGGCGGGCAGCAGCCCGGCTCCGAGGTTGCCCGGCCAGTCCCCCGGGTCCATGGCCAGGACGTCGAAGTCCGGGCCGGCGGGTGTGGCGGCGCGGTGGCGGCGGAGGAAGGACATGCGGCCCATGGTACGTGGCCGCGCGGGTTTTCCGGCGCCGGGGTGCTCCGGCCGCCGGGGGCGGGGCGGATGGGCCGCAAAGATCCCGGACCTGCGGGTATGGGGTGTCCGTCCGTCATGCTCCTTACTGGCCGTTCGGCTCCCCGCCTGCGCTTTTCCCTGCCGCCACCACCCCTCCTGGCTGTATCTTGCTGTCCGTCCCCGCCACCCGTCCGCGATCGTTTTCGAATCGGCGACTACGATCCGAAGGTGGGGATCTCGATGGCCGGGGGGCCGACCGCCATCCCGGGCGTACAGGCGGCCTCGGACGTATGGGAGCACGACGGATGACCGTGTCTGCTGGCGATCCGCCGCCTCCCCTCGCCGTGACCCTCGACCGGATACGGACGCGCGCCGGGGAGAGGGGGCTGGACGTGGACGGGATCCTGGACCCCCGGGCCCTCTCGGAGCGGGCCGGCGTCCCCCTGGAGCTGACCGCGGCCCTGCTGCGCGGTGAGGAAGTCCCCGAGGCCGCGGCCGGGGGGACCGAGGAGCGGGTCCGCCGGCGGGCGGTGTTCCTGTACGCGGTCTCCCGCGACGCCTGTGGCCGCCCCTACCGCGTCGCGGACATCGCGGCCGCGATCGGTGCCCCGCCCCGGTGGGTCGGCGCCCTGGTGTCCGGGCGCAAGCCGCCGCACCTGCGCCACTGCAGGGCGTTCGCCGCCTTCTTCGGGCGCGAGGCCTCCTTCCTGACGGACACCCCTGCCCAGGCGGTGAGCCGGGCCCTGCGGCCCACCCTCGAATCCCTCGACTACCGATCGGGCAACCTGATGGCCGACCTCGTGGACCAGTACGGCCTGGTCTCCGTCTCCACCCGTGGAAGACCCCTGACCCGCACCCAGGAGACCCTGCTGCTGGGCATGATCACGGGGATGCTGTCCGCCGAGCGGCACGCGGGGGTGACCCGGTGAACCTGTCCCGTTCGATGCGCAAGCTGTGCACCACGCTGACCTCCTCGCTCGAGCTGGAGGCGCCGGCCGATCCGCAGACCCTCTTCCGCGCCCTGTGCGACGCCATGAGCCGTACGCGCGGCGGCCGTCCCATCGTGCTGCGCTTCGAGCGGTTCCCCACCGAGCTGACCACTTCGGGCCTCTGGCTGAACATGGAGAAGTACGACATCGTCGTCGTGGAGAAGTACACGACCCCGGACCACCAACTGGTCATCCTGGGGCACGAGCTGTGGCACATGAACGCGGGCCACTGCGGCGAGCACGGCCGCCGGGCGGCGGACGCGGCCCGGTCCCTGCCGGACGCCTCGTCGCTGACGTACGAGAGCGTCGCCGCGCGATCCCACTACGAGGACGCCCAGGAGATAGAGGCCGAGCGGTTCGGTCTGATGCTCGGGGACCGGTGCCGGGCCTGGCTGGCGGGCGGCGAGTCCCCCGCGGCCGGGCGCAGGGACGGGGGCGTGGCGGGCCGGATAGGCAGCGCGCTGGGCTACCGCGGGCCGATCGGCTGACGTTGACCTCGGACAAGTTCTACATCCCGTACCTCATCCCGGCGGCGATCCTCACCCTGGCCCTCGCCATCCGCCTCCCGGTGATCATGAGGTTCTGGCGGATCGACCCGAACGTGCGCTCCTTGAGCGGCCTGCTCCTGCTGGGCTCGGCCGTCTTCTACTTCGGCCGGCCCAAGAGCCTGGCCCTGCTGAACAGTTCCACGGGCGTCAGCAACTTCGCCGCGCCGCTGGTCTACTCGCTGCTGACGATGTTCTGCGCCTACTGCCTGATCATGGTCATCCACTGGCGCGGGGGCGACCCCCGGCGGGTGCGGCGGACCACCTGGACGATCTGGTCCGTGTACGCGGGCGTGGTCGCCGGTCTGTGGATCACCTTCGCCTTCGCCGACGTGCCGGTCGAGCGGCTGCGGGACCTGGACACGTACTACGCCGGCACCCCCTGGATGCGCGAGCACATCCTGCTGTACCTGGCGGCCCACACGGCCGCCTGCCTGATCACCGCGACGGTCATCCGGACCTGGCTGCGGGAGGTGGCGGGCTGGCTGCGCGCCGGCCTGGTGTTCCTGGTCATCGGGTTCGTCCTGAACCTCGCCTACGACGCGGTGAAGCTCATCGCGATCGTGGCCCGCTGGACCGGCCACGACCTGGACTGGCTCAGTACGTACGTGGCCCCGCCCATCGCCTCGGTGTGCGCCCTGTTCGTCGCGGTGGGCTTCATCCTGCCGCACGCCGGCCAGGCGACGCAGGTGCTGTGGACGGACTACCGCCAGTACCGCTCCCTCGCCCCGTTCGTGCGCGAGCTGGACGGGCTGGACACCGGCTCGCTGCGGCTGCCGCGGCGGACGCCGCTGAGCCGGCGTCTGGTCCAGCGCAGGACGCAGATCAGCGACGGGCTGCTGCGGCTCCAGCCGTACATGGACCCGGGGGTCCGTGACCGGGCCCTGGCCGAGGCCCTGGCCCGCGACGAGGCGCCGGACCGGGCGGCGGCGACCGCCGACGCGGTGGCGGTGGTCGCGGCGGTG
>NZ_JZWV01000735.1 GCF_000966975.1 Streptomyces katrae
AGTCGGGGGCCGCCTCGCCGGGCATCCGGGCCGCCATGAGCGGCAATGGGTGCCATCCCGCGCATCAGATCGCTACGCGCTCCTCTCGTTCCGGCGTCCGTCGGCCGTCTGGCGCCGCTACCCGCACCACATGCCGATCAGAGAGGCATCCGGGGCCGGTGGGCGCAGCGGATCGCTACGCGCTGCCCAGGTCTCGGCGCCTGCGGACCGTCTGGGGCTGGTCATGCCGCGGCCTATAGGGCCGTCCTATATTTCGGGCATGGAGCCCGAGCTGGACGTGTGGGTGCATCCCGAACTGCGGGCGGCTGCGGCGGCCGAGGACTGGGCCGCTCTGTTGAGGGCGTGGCGGAAGTTGACGCGCAGCAGCCAGACCCGGCTCGGCGGGCTGCTCGGTCTGGCACAGTCCGACGTGTCCGCCATCGAGAACCGGCGGCGTGCGGTGACCTCGGTCGAGGTGCGGCAGCGGATCATCGACGGACTCGGCGTCCCCGTGGAACTGCTCGGCGTCCGGCAGGAGGGGCTGCCGCTGCCCTCGCTCGTGCTGCCCGGGGTGGTGTCGGAGGCCGACGGTGAGCGGCTGGCCGGGGTGAGGAAGGGCGGCCTGCGGCTGGATGCCGCTTCCGTGGATGCGATGGATGCGTTACTTGCCGCGCACCGCCGGGCCGAGGACACCGTGGGGTCGCGTGCCGTCGCGCCGCTGGTCACCGCTCAGTTCAGGGCAGTGGCGGGGCTTCACGGGCAGGCCCGGGGGGCGCTCGCGGACCGGGTGGTGAGGCTGCTCGCCGAGTACGCGCAGTTCTTGGCGTGGATGGCGCAGGATCAGGACAACGCGGCTGTGGCACTGGGGTGGTTCGACCGGTCGTATGACTGGGCGCTGGAGTCCGGTTACGGGGACATGGCCGCCACCACCATGAGCATGAAGGCGCATCTGGCGTGGTCGGGCGGTGAGGGGCGGCGTTGCGCGCGGCTGGGCGAGGCCGCTGCGGCGACGGCGGGAGCGAGCGCGGCCACGCGGGCCATGGCGGTGCAGATGGCCGGACGGGGTTACGCGCTGGAGGGCGAGCGCGGCGCCGCGTATGCGCGGCTGGACGAGGCGCAGCGGATCATCGTGGACGCGGTGGACGCGCCGCCTTGGCTGTACTTCTACGGAGAGTCGTGGTTCGCGGCGCAGCGTGGCATGGCCGACCTGCACCTGAGGGATTGGGACGGTGCCGTCGGGAACCTGACGGCCGGGCTGGCCGGTTTCACCCCGGCCTTCCGGCGGGACCGGGCCTGGTACGGGGCCTGCCTGGCCCACGCGTACGCGGGCGCCGGGGAGGCCGAAGCCGCCCTGACCACGGCGCTCGGCGTGGTCCGCGACGCCTCGGAGATCGGCCGGCCGCATGGCTGGACCGAGCTGCACAGGGTGGGCGCCCTGCTGCTGCGCCGGGGGTCCCGCGAGGGCCGGACACTGGTGGACGCCCTCGCCGAGCTCGACTGAGACGGGCCCGCACTGATCAACTCGGGGCATGAACCCCATCCTGCGAGCACTCGAGCGGTTCCACGCTGCCCGCCCCTGGGACCACAACGCCCATTACCACCCGTGGATCCTTCGGCAGCTGCCCAGACGGTTCGGCAGCGCCCTGGACGTCGGATCGGGCAGCGGGGACCTCGCCCGGCTCCTGGCCTCGCGGGCCGAAGCGGTGCACGGTGTCGACGTCGATGCCGCCATCGTCGCTCGCGCGCGGGAGCTCACCGCCCCGGCAGCCGCGGTGACCTTCACCCTCGGCGACGCGCTGGAGGAACTTCCCCCCGGCCCCCACGACGTCATCACCTGTGTCGCCACCGTCCACCACATGCCGTTCGGCGACGCCCTCGCCTGCTTCCGACGGCACCTGGCGCCCGGCGGCCGTCTCGTCGTCGTCGGCCTCTTCCGCCCCCGGTCGTGGACCGACTACCTGATCGACGCCGCCGCCATCCCGGCGAACATCGCCATGGCCTGGATCAAGAACAAGGGCCGCCAGGCGCCGCGACCGGCCGCGATGACCGCCCCGACCCGCCCGGCGGACATGGCCTTCGCCGACATCGTCCGCGAGGCCCACCGGGTACTGCCCGGCGCGCGGCTGCGCCGGAGGCTGTTCTGGCGGTACACCCTGGTCTGGCACCACCCGTAGCCGACCGCCACCCACACGGCCGTACGGCGGCGGGGGGCCGGGAATCCTGTCCGTACGCGGAGTCTGGAAGCCATACGCCATTAACCGGGCATTCAGACGCGCTTGCGAACCTCCCGGCATGCAGCCCCGACTCCGCCTGACCGCGGACACTTCCGACGCGCCTGTCCTCCCCCGTGCGCGGAAGAATGGAGTCATGAGCCACCAGCCCAGCGCAGGCCCCACCGAGGTCCCCGCCCAGCACCCGTCTCACACCTCCGCCGCCGCCTCCACCGGCTCCAAAACACCGGCGAAGTCGCGCCTCGGCTCCATAGCCGCCCACCGCCCCCACACCGGGCCGGCCGCCACCGCCCGCGTCGGCCTCGATCCCGATCTCGACGCCGACCTCGACGCGTACGAGGACAAGGACGACGACGGGCAGCTGCCCGCCAACCGGTTCCTCGACCGCGAACGCAGCTGGCTGGCCTTCAACGAGCGCGTCCTCGAGCTGGCCGAGGACCCCACCACCCCGCTCCTCGAACGCGCGAACTTCCTTGCGATCTTCGCCAGCAACCTCGACGAGTTCTTCATGGTCCGCGTCGCCGGCCTCAAGCGCCGCATCGCGACCGGCGTCGCCACCCGCTCGGCCTCCGGTCTGCAGCCCCGCGAGGTCCTCGACCTCATCTGGACCCGCTCCCGCGAGCTCATGGCCCGGCACGCCGCCTGCTACCAGCACGACATCGCCCCGCAGCTCGCCGAGGAGGGCATCCACCTCATCCGGTGGCCCGACCTCACCGAGAAGGAGCAGGCACGCCTCTTCACCCTGTTCCGCAACCAGATCTTCCCGGTGCTCACCCCGCTGGCCGTGGACCCCGCGCACCCCTTCCCCTACATCTCCGGCCTGTCCCTGAACCTGGCCGTCGTCGTGCGCAACCCCGTCAGCGGGCACCGCCACTTCGCCCGCGTCAAGGTGCCGCCGCTGCTCTCCCGCTTCCTGGAGGCCTCCCCGCAGCGCTACGTCCCGCTGGAGGACGTCATCGCCGCGCACCTGGAGGAGCTGTTCCCCGGCATGGAGGTGCTCGCGCACCACATGTTCCGCGTGACCCGCAACGAGGACCTGGAGGTGGAGGAGGACGACGCCGAGAACCTCCTCCAGGCGCTGGAGAAGGAGCTCATGCGGCGCCGCTTCGGCCCGCCCGTGCGCCTGGAGGTCGAGGAGTCCATCGACCCCGGCGTCCTGGACCTGCTGGTGCAGGAGCTGAAGGTCTCCGCCGCCGAGGTGTACCCGCTGCCCGGCCCCCTCGACCTGACGGCCCTCTTCGGGATCTCCTCCCTCGACCGGCCCGAGCTGAAGTACCCCAAGTTCGTCGCCGGCACCCACCGTGACCTCGCCGAGGTCGAGTCCGCCTCCGCGCCCGACATCTTCGCCGCGCTGCGCGAACGCGACGTGCTGCTCCACCACCCGTACGACAGCTTCTCGACCTCCGTGCAGGCCTTCCTGGAACAGGCCGCCGCCGACCCGGACGTCCTCGCGATCAAGCAGACGCTGTACCGCACCTCCGGCGACTCCCCCATCGTCGACGCCCTCATCGACGCCGCCGAGTCCGGCAAGCAGGTCCTCGTACTCGTCGAGATCAAGGCCCGCTTCGACGAGCAGGCCAACATCAAGTGGGCGCGCAAGCTGGAGGAGTCCGGCTGCCACGTCGTCTACGGCCTGGTCGGCCTCAAGACCCACTGCAAGCTGTCGCTCGTGGTCCGCCAGGAGGGGGAGACCCTCCGCCGCTACAGCCACGTCGGCACCGGCAACTACCACCCCAAGACCGCCCGCCTGTACGAGGACCTCGGCCTGCTCACCGCCGACCCGCAGGTCGGCGCGGACCTCTCCGACCTGTTCAACCGGCTCTCCGGCTACTCCCGCCGCGAGACCTACCGCCGGCTGCTGACCGCCCCGAAGTCCCTGCGCGACGGGCTGATATCGCGCATCGACAAGGAGGCCGACCACCACCGGTCCGGCCGCCCGGCGTCCGTCCGGCTGAAGATGAACTCGATCGTCGACGAGGCCCTGATCGACGCCCTCTACCGGGCCTCCCAGGTGGGCGTCCCGATCGACATCTGGGTGCGCGGCATCTGCGCCGTGCGCCCGGGGGTCCCGGGGCTGTCGGAGAACATCCGGGTCCGCTCGATCCTCGGCCGCTTCCTGGAACACTCCCGGGTCTTCGCCTTCGGCAACGGCGGCGAGCCCGAGGTGTGGATCGGCAGCGCCGACATGATGCACCGCAACCTCGACCGCCGCATCGAGGCACTGGTCCGGGTCACCGACCCCGGTCACCGCGCGGCACTGGACCGGATGCTGGAGACGGGCATGTCCGACGCCACCTCCTCCTGGCACCTGGGCCCGGACGGCGAATGGACCCGGCACAGCACCGACGCCGACGGCCAGCCGCTGCGGCACGTACAGGAGATGCTCATAGACGCCCGGAGGCGCCGGCGTGGCTCAGCCAAACCATGACCCGACCGCAGGTGACGTGCTCGGCGTGTACCTGCGTTCCCAGGCCACCGCTTTCCTGCGCGCGCTGCGCCTGCACGACGCAGGCGCGGCGGGCGCGGGGGGCGGCGGCCCCGACGCCGGGGCGGAGGCCGAGGCGGCGCACGGCCTGCGGGGGGCCGCGCGCCGCATCGCCTCGTCCCTGAGCACCTTCCGGGCCGTCACGCAGGCGGCCTGGGCGGACCCGCTGCGCAGCGAGCTCGTCTGGCTCTCCTCCACCCTGGCGGACGAGCACGCGTACGCGGCCCGGCTGTCCCGCCTGATGGAGGCCCTGCAACGGCTCTCGGCCTCCCCGGAGGTCCCGGCCCCGCGCGGCAGCGCCTCGGGCGCGCTGACGGTGGGCTCGGCGCGCGCGGGCGCCCTGCTGGAACGCCAGCTCACCCTGGCCCGGACCCGTGCGCACTCGGCGACCCTCCAGGCGCTCGGCTCGGCACGCTTCCACGCGGTCGCGGACGCGGTGGCGGTCCTCGCCTCGGAGGTCCCGCTGGACCCGGTGGCGGCCACCGGTCCCCTGCACGACGTCCTCACCCCGCTCGCGGCGGCGGCCCGGACCCGCCTGGAGACGGCGGTCGCCGCCCTCCCCGCCACCGACGCCTCCGCCCCGTACTCGGCCCACGCGGACGCCGCCTGGCACGAGGTGCGCCGCCTGCTGCGCGTGCACCGCTACGCGCAGGAGGCCCTGGGGGAGGACTCCCCGCGCCTGGCGGCGGCGAGCGAGGCCCTGAACCAGCACCGCGACGCCTCGGAGGCGGCCACCGCCTCGGCCACGGCGGCCCGCACCCCCCGCATCGCCCCGGCGACGGCCTACGCCCTGGGCGTCCTCCACGCCGACCAACGCCACGCGGTGGAGGCGAGCCGCCTCACCTTCCACAGCCTGTGGGAACCGGCGGCGGTGTCCTGAGGGGGGCGGGGTCCGACCTGGGCGGTCTCGGAGCGGCCTCGGGGGCTTGACAGGCCGGCCCGGCGCGGAAGGACGATGAGAGCGAGGGGAAACCCTCATCCCTTCCCTGAGACCGCCCCACCGGGACCCCGGCCTCCCCCGGCCTCCCCCGGCCCCGCCCGGCGGCGCTCCGCCCCATCCCGCACCGGCGGGCACCGGCGAGATCCAGCCACCCCCGCCCCGTCATCCGGAGCAGCCCCGCGAGACGCCCCGGCCCGCTCCGGGCAAGGTCACGGCCCCATAACGGGCGGATAACGCCCGCTTAATCCCAGGTACAAACCCCCCCATCCGCACCCGTCCGTCCGCCACGGTTCACCATCCGTTCACCAACCCCCGTCGACCCCGTCACCTGTTCTGCCTAATTTCGGTAGCGCACGGTGCGAGCCGAACGAGAAAGAGCGGCACCGCACCCCACCGATCACGTAGTCCTCTTCGCACGCCGCCCCGATTCAGAAAGCGGCCGGCGGCTCCCCGGAAGGAACACCCGAACAGTGAAGCTTCAGCGCAAGAACCGGCTTCGTGCCTCCGCCCTCGGGGCCCTCGTCGTGTCCGGCGCCCTGGTCCTCACGGCGTGCGGCTCGGACGACAACACGAAGACCGGCGCCGACGGCACCCCGAAGGCCTCGGCCCCCGCCCCCGGCGACATCAAGTGCGACGGCGCCAAGGGCAAGCTGCTCGCGTCCGGCTCCTCCGCCCAGAAGAACGCCGTCGACCTGTGGGTCAAGAACTACATGGCCGCCTGCTCCGGCGTCGAGGTGAACTACAAGTCCTCCTCCTCCGGTGAGGGCATCGTCGCGTTCAACCAGGGCACCGTCGGTTTCGCCGGCTCGGACTCCGCGCTGAAGCCCGAGCAGGTCGAGGACTCGAAGAAGGTCTGCACCGGCGGCCAGGGCATCAACCTGCCGATGGTCGGCGGTCCCATCGCCCTCGGCTTCAACGTCGCCGGCGTGGACAAGCTCAACCTCGACGCCGCGACGATCGCCAACATCTTCAACGACAAGATCAAGAAGTGGGACGACGACGCCATCAAGAAGCTGAACCCCGGCGTCAACCTCCCCCCCACCGCCATCCAGGCCTTCCACCGCTCCGAGGACTCGGGCACCACCGAGAACCTGGGCAAGTACCTCAAGGCCGCCGCGCCCGACGCCTGGTCCTACGACGCCTCGAAGAAGTGGCCGGCCCCCGGTGGCCAGGCCGCCTCCGGCTCCGCCGGTGTCGCCTCCCAGGTCAAGGCCGTCGACGGCGCGATCGGCTACTTCGAGCTCTCGTACGCCACCTCGCAGAACATCAAGACGGTCGACGTGAACACCGGCGCCTCCGCCCCGGTCAAGGCGACCCCGGAGAACGCCTCCAAGGCCATCTCCGCCGCCAAGATCACCGGCACCGGCTCGGACCTGGCCCTCAAGCTCGACTACGCCACCAAGGCCGAGGGCGCGTACCCGATCGTCCTGGTCACCTACGAGGTCGTCTGCGACAAGGGCAACAAGCCCGAGACGCTCGGCACCGTGAAGTCCTTCCTGGAGTACACCGCCTCGGACGCCGGCCAGAAGGCCCTCACCGAGAACGGCTACGCCCCCATCCCGACCGAGATCAACAGCAAGGTCCGCGAGGTCATCAAGTCCCTCGCGTAAGGCCCTGGAGCCCGGAGGCCGCGAGGCCCCACGGCTCCGGAGCCACGAGGCTCAGTCCTGACCCCCGAGGTCCGGCCCGCCCCCGTCCGGGCGGGCCGGCCCGGGGACCCTCCCCCTCCACCCGGGGGATCCGGTGCACCGCCGCCAGGGGGCTCGCCCCCCACACAGACCGGAAAGACCATGGCTTCCAGCACACCCACCCGCATAGAAACGGCTCCGCCCGTCTCCAAGAGCGGAAGGTCCACCGGCCGCGCCGGTGACAAGATCTTCTCGGGGCTCTCCAAGGGCTCCGGCATCCTGCTCCTGGTGATCATGGCGTCGATCGCCGCCTTCCTCACCTACCGGGCCAGCATCGCCCTGTCGAAGAACGAGGGGAACTTCCTCACCACCTTCGACTGGAACGCGTCCGCCCGGCCTCCCGTCTTCGGCATCGCCGTCCTGCTCTTCGGCACCGTCGTCAGCTCGATCATCGCGATGGTCATCGCGGTTCCGATCGCCGTCGGCATCGCCCTCTTCATCTCGCACTACGCGCCGCGCAAGCTGGCCGCACCCCTCGCCTACGTGGTCGACCTGCTGGCCGCCGTGCCGTCGATCATCTACGGCATCTGGGGCGCCCTCTTCCTCGTGCCGCAGCTGAACGGGCTGAACCTCTGGCTCGACCAGTACCTCGGCTGGACCTACGTCTTCGACAAGACCCAGGTCGGCGTCGCCCGCTCGCTGTTCACCGTCGGCGTCCTCCTCGCGATCATGATCCTGCCGATCGTGACGAGCGTCAGCCGCGAGGTCTTCCTGCAGGTCCCGCGCATGAACGAGGAGGCCGCCCTGGCCCTCGGCGCGACCCGCTGGGAGGTCATCCGCCTGTCGGTGCTGCCCTTCGGCCGCTCCGGCGTCATCTCCGCCTCCATGCTCGGCCTCGGCCGCGCGCTCGGCGAGACCATGGCCGTGGCCACCGTCCTCTCCCCGAGCTTCCTGATCTCCGGGCACATCCTCGACCCGGGCGGCGGCACCTTCGCGCAGAACATCGCCGCGAAGTTCGACGAGGCCAACGAGTTCGGCCGTGACGCGCTCATCGCCTCCGGTCTCGTCCTCTTCCTGCTCACCCTGCTGGTCAACGGCGCCGCGCGCCTGATCATCGCCCGTCGCAAGGACTTCTCGGGGGCGAACGCCTGATGAGCCACGCACTGCAGGACCACCGGCCCGCTCCGGCCCGCCGGTCCGCCTCCCCCGCCGGCCTGACCCGCGGCGGCCTGCCC
>NZ_JZWV01000736.1 GCF_000966975.1 Streptomyces katrae
CCGCCGGCCTGCCCCGCGGCGGCCTGCCCCGCTGGGCCCCCGCCGGCATCGCCGTCGCCTCCGCCGTCCTCGGCAGCGTCATCGGCCTGGTCTTCGGCCTGCACAGCAAGGTCCAGTGGGGCCTGATCGCCGCCCTGCTGTTCGTCGTGATCACGTACACCGCCAGCGCGGTCGTCGAGAACCGCCGCCAGGCCAAGGACCGCATCGCGACGTCCCTCGTCTGGGTCTGCTTCGTCCTCGCGGTCGTGCCGCTGCTGTCCCTGATGTGGACCACGATCAGCCGCGGCCTGAAGGCCCTGAACGCGGACTTCCTCACCCACTCGATGAACGGCGTGACCAGCTTCGAGCAGGGCGGCGGCGTCTACCACGCACTGCTCGGCACCCTGGAGCAGGTGGCCCTCGCCACCCTGATCGCGGCGCCCATCGGCCTGCTGACCGCCGTCTACCTGGTCGAGTACGGCAAGGGCAAGCTGGCCCGCGCCGTCACCTTCTTCGTCGACGTCATGACCGGCATCCCCTCCATCGTCGCGGGCCTGTTCATCCTGACGACCTGGAACCTGATGCTCGGCTTCGGCCCGTCCGGCTTCGCCGGCGCGATGGCCCTGTCGATCCTGATGATGCCGGTCGTCGTCCGCTCCACCGAGGAGATGCTCAAGCTCGTCCCGAACGAGCTGCGCGAGGCCGCCCTGGCCCTCGGTGTGCCGAAGTGGCGCGTGATCCTCAAGGTCGTCCTGCCCACGGCCATCGGCGGCATCTCCACCGGTGTCATGCTGGCCGTCGCCCGCATCGCCGGCGAGACCGCGCCGATCATGCTGCTGGTCTTCGGATCGCAGCTGATCAACGGCAACCCCTTCGAAGGTGCCCAGTCCTCGCTCCCGCTGTACATCTGGGAGCAGTACAAGGTCGGCAGTGAAGCCTCCTACGACCGTGCCTGGGCCGCGGCGCTCGTCCTGATCGCCTTCGTCATGATCCTGAATCTGGTGGCCCGCGGCATCGCCCGCTGGAAGGCCCCGAAGACCGGTCGCTGACGCGACTGTATGAAAGCGAAGTGACCCCTCATGGCCAAGCGAATCGACGTCAGCGGCCTCTCCGCCTTCTACGGCAGCCACAAGGCCATCGATGACATCTCGATGACCGTGGAACCGCGCTCCGTGACGGCCTTCATCGGCCCCTCCGGCTGCGGCAAGTCCACCTTCCTGCGCACCCTGAACCGCATGCACGAGGTCACCCCCGGCGGCCGCGTCGAGGGCAAGGTGCTGCTGGACGACGAGAACCTCTACGGCTCGAACGTGGACCCGGTGGCGGTGCGCCGCACCGTCGGCATGGTCTTCCAGCGCCCGAACCCCTTCCCCACCATGTCGATCTTCGACAACGTGGCGGCGGGCCTGCGCCTGAACGGCAAGTTCAAGAAGTCCGAGCTCACGGACATCGTGGAGCGCTCCCTCAAGGGCGCGAACCTCTGGAACGAGGTCAAGGACCGCCTGAACAAGCCCGGCTCGGGCCTCTCCGGCGGCCAGCAGCAGCGTCTGTGCATCGCCCGCGCCATCGCGGTCGAGCCGCAGGTCCTGCTGATGGACGAGCCCTGCTCCGCCCTCGACCCGATCTCCACCCTCGCCATCGAGGACCTGATCGGCGAGCTCAAGGAGCGGTTCACGATCGTCATCGTGACCCACAACATGCAGCAGGCGGCCCGCGTCTCGGACCGCACCGCCTTCTTCAACCTCGCCGCCGTCGGCCAGCCCGGAAAGCTGATCGAGATCGACGACACGGACCGGATCTTCTCCAACCCGTCCGTCCAGGCGACCGAGGACTACATCTCGGGCCGCTTCGGCTAGAACGCCGGGGCCGCTCGCGCGGTCGTCCTGCGGTGCTGCATGGCGGTGCCACCGCGGGATGGAAAGAAAGAGGGCCGGCTCCCCCTGGGTGGGGGGAGCCGGCCCGTTTCTCGTTCCCGGACTCAGCTGACGAAGGCCAGGTCCGCCAGCCAGAAGCAGACCGCCGCCACCAGGGCCGCCGCCGGCATGGTGATGAACCAGCCGAGGATGATGTTCTTGGCGACGCCCCAGCGGACCGCGTTGACCCGCTTGGTCGCGCCCACACCCATGATCGCCGAGGTGATCACGTGGGTGGTGGAGATCGGCGCCTTGAAGAGGAAGGCCGTGGCGAACATGATCGAGGCGCCGGTGGTCTCCGCCGCGAAGCCCTGCGGCGGGTCCAGCTCGATGATCTTGCGGCCGAGGGTGCGCATGATGCGCCAGCCACCCGCGTACGTGCCCAGCGACAGCATCACCGCGCACGCGATCTTCACCCAGACCGGGATCGGGTCGTCGGCGCCCTGGACATCGGCGATGACCAGGGCCATCACCACGATGCCCATGGTCTTCTGGGCGTCCTGGAGGCCGTGGCCGAGGGCCATGCCGGCCGCGGACACCGTCTGCGCGATGCGGAAGCCGCGCTTGGCCTTGTGCGGGTTGGCGCGGCGGAACATCCACAGGATGGCGACCATCACCAGGTAGCCGACGATCAGGCCGACGACCGGCGACAGGAACATCGGGATGACGACCTTGTCGATCACCCCGCCCCACAGGACCTCGGTCCCGCCGGCCAGCGCCGCGCCCACCATGCCGCCGAACAGGGCGTGGGAGGAGGACGAGGGCAGCCCGAAGTACCAGGTGATCAGGTTCCAGACGATCGCGCCGACGAGGGCGGAGAAGAGGATCCACATGCCCCGGTTGCCCTGGGGCGTCTCGATCAGCCCCTGGCTGACCGTGTGGGCGACACCGCTGCCGAGGAAGGCACCGGCGAGGTTCATCACCGCGGCCATCGCGAGCGCCGCGCGCGGGGTCAGGGCCCGCGTCGAGACGGACGTCGCGATGGCGTTCGCGGAGTCGTGGAAACCGTTCGTATACGTGAAGCCGAGCGCGACACCGATGGTCACGATCAGAGCGAAGGTGTCCACGAGGTTCAGGACTCCTTGACCGCGATGGTCTCCACCGTGTTCGCGACGTGCTCGAACGCGTCGGCGGCCTCTTCGAGCACATCGACGATCTGCTTGAGCTTCAGCACCTCGATGGCGTCGTACTTGCCGTTGAAGAGCTGGGCGAGCAGCTTGCGGTGGATCTGGTCGGCCTGGTTCTCCAGCCGGTTGACCTCGATCCAGTACTCGGTCAGGTTGTCCATGGTCCGCAGGTGCGGCATGGCCTCGGCGGTCAGCTCGGCCGCCCGCGCCAGGACCTCGATCTGCTGCTCGACGCCCTTGGGCAGCTCCTCGACGTTGTAGAGGACGACGAGGTCGACGGCCTCCTCCATGAAGTCCATGATGTCGTCGAGCGACGAGGCCAGGCTGTAGATGTCCTCGCGGTCGAACGGCGTGATGAAGGAGGAGTTCAGCTGGTGGAAGATCGCGTGCGTGGCGTCGTCCCCGGCGTGCTCGGCCGCACGCATCCGCTCCGCGATCTCGGCCCGGGCGGAGGGATCCGCTCCGAGCAGTTCCATCAGGAGCTTCGAGCCCGTGACGATGTTGTCCGCGGATGCGGCGAACATGTCGTAGAAGCTCGTCTCCCTGGGGGTCAGACGAAATCGCACGTGGGGTCCTCGGGGTGCATCGGATTCGGTCAGGCTGATGCTAGGCGTATCCCCCGGCGACGGCTAACCGGCGGTCCCGGGTGTCCTCCATCAGGCAGAGCGGGCAGAGTGGGCCCTGCGGATCCCTGTCCCTGCGGCCTGGGCGAAGTAACCTATACCCACGAGGGGTATATACCCCCTCGTTCCGGACCACGGGAGGACTCATGACGACCATCGAGGCGGAGGGCTCCGGGGCCGTTCCCGTCCACGGCTATCACCACCAGAAGGACGAGCACCTCAAGCGGCTGCGCCGGATCGAGGGCCAGATCAGGGGCCTCCAGCGGCTCGTCGACGAGGACGTGTACTGCATCGACATACTCACCCAGGTGTCGGCGAGCACGAAGGCCCTCCAGTCCTTCGCCCTCCAGCTCCTGGAGGAGCACCTGCGCCACTGCGTCGCCGACGCCGCCGTCAAGGGCGGTACCGAGATCGACGCGAAGGTGGAGGAGGCCACGAAGGCCATCGGCCGCCTGCTGCGCAGCTAGTTCCGGCAGCGTCGCCGCGCCGGCCTGCGGGACCTACGGGCCGATCCCCATCAGCACCTCGTCGATCCGGTCCTGACTGAGCCGGTCCTCCACCGCGGCCGAGGCCGCGATGATCAGCTCCCCGCAGAGCTCGATCTCGGCGAGCGCCACGTGGTCCTGCACCGTCGTACCGCCTGCGGGAGTCACGCGCGCCACCTCTCTCTGCCGCCATCGCCCGTCCGGCACCCGGTTTCCCAGCGTAGGGACCGCCGCTCGTGCCGCGCATGACACGGATGGACCATTTCCGGATAGTGGAGCCATGGCCCGGACGTACCGCCCGGGCCGTCCCGGGCGGCTACTCGGCGATCTTCCCGGCGTAAATGTCCCCTTCTGCGGGCAATACGACGGTCACCGGGGTGCCGAACCCGTACAGCAGCGTCGTCGAGGAGACATCGATCACGCCATTCTTGACGTACGTGAAACGGTGCCGGACCTTCCGCAGCCGGCCCTCCTCGTCCAGGTAGGCGTCGAACGGCACGCTGTCCTTGCTGAACCCTTTCGCCGCTGCCCGCAGCGCTTCCCTGACCCCCGCGGAGGCGTTCTGCGCGGCCCGCCCGATGTCCGTCGTCCCCCGGTAGTGGCGCACCTTGGTGCCCGCCACATCGGTCTCGCCGACGTACGTCACCTCCTGCGCCCCGCGCAGCAGCTCGGCGGCGGCCAGCGGATCGGTGGCCCCGCCGGTGACGAGGTTCCCGTCGGGCAGGGCGGCGGTGTCGAGGCGGACCCACTTGTCGTCGGGGACTCCGGCGCCGCGGTTCTTCATGTAGAGCGCGCCGGGGACGAGCAGCTCGGTGATCGGGCGGTGCTCGGGCTGTCCCTTCACGTCGGCGGGGAGCATCACCAGCAGCTGGCCCATCCCCTTGCGGAAGTCGACCCCGCCCTCGCCCCGGATGGTCACCCGGGTCCCGCCGGTGGCCATTTCCATGGCCGTACGGGCCTGTGCGCTCCCGGTGGCGGCCAGCGCGTCCGCGGCCCCCCGGACCGCCGCCGCGGGGTCGCCCGGGGGACGGGCGTCGCCCGCGCCGCCGCCGGCCACCGTTCCGCTCGCGGCGCCGCAGCCGCCCAGCGCGGCCACGGTGACGGCCACACAGACCGCGAGCACCGCCTCGCCCGCACGCCGTCGCCGCCGCCTGTGCTGGTGCACCACCATCGCCTGCCAACCCCCAACGCATGACCGCTGTTTGCCCGAGGCCCCCACCCGCTCCGGTTAACGAGGTCCGGGGTTTCCCGTAACGGTCCGGAAGTGGCCAGGGGCCGTACCGGCTTTGGGCCGCCCCGGTACCGTGGAGAGGTGGATCCGCACACCAAGGCGACCCAGATCGCTCCGTTTACCGCTGTGCCCGGGCCGCGTCACCCCGCGGTCCCCGCGCAGGCACCCACCGGACACATCACGAGCACCGCCGAGCGGGGCTCCTTCTGCCTGGCCGTGTGCAGCTGCGGCTGGACGGGCCCGGCCCGCCGCTCCCGCGACCTGGCCCGCAAGGACGCCACCCGACACGGCACGGAGGGGTAGGGGCCCAGCCCCCGCGGCCGGGCGTGTCGCCCGTTCGGCCTTCCCGGCTGGCCGGGGGCTGCGGGAGCGGTTGCGCTGGAGGCATGCCAGGTACCGCACCCCGCCTCGCGGCCCTCCTCTGGGCCCTGCTGCTCGCGCTCACCCCGGCCGCGGCGGCCTGGGCCCGCCCGGTGGGCTCGGCGGACGGCCCGGCCGACGTGGCGCTGGCCGTCGGGCTCACCACCGCCGCGGCGACGGCCACGGGGCTGTGGCTGCGCTCCCGCTACCGCCGCGAGGAGGCGG
This sequence comes from Streptomyces katrae, assembly GCF_000966975.1. Lineage (GTDB taxonomy): Bacteria > Actinomycetota > Actinomycetes > Streptomycetales > Streptomycetaceae > Streptomyces > Streptomyces katrae. The sequence goes on from NZ_JZWV01000736.1 coordinate 5,944, forward strand.
AGCACCCCGGCGGCGGCGAGGACGGCGAACCGTGACGCCGCGTCAGCGCCCGACGGCGGTCCGGCTGTGTTTCGGCGCGGCGGGCCTGTGCCTGCTTCTGGCGCTCCTGCTCGCCCTCTGGAACCCGTAGGGCCGTCCGCCTGCGGAGCGTCAGGCGGCCAGGTCGCTCTCGGCCGGCCGCTGCGCCAGCTCGACGGGCCGGGCCAGCACCCGCCCCCTGGCCCGTACGAGCCACCCCACGCGCGGCGTCCGCGCGAGCGCCCGCGCCAGCGGGGTCAGCCCGGCCATGGCGAGCGGCGCGAGGACGAGGACGACGGCGGTGCCGAGCGCGAAGCCCCCGATGACGTCGGTCGGGTAGTGCACGCCCAGGTAGACACGGCACAGCCCCTCGGCGAGCGCGAGCCCGATCCCGACGAGCCCCAGCCGGCGGTTGGCCAGGAACACCCCGATGCCGAGGGCCATCGCGAGGGTGGCGTGGTCGCTGACGAAGGAGAACCCGGCGCCCGGACCGACGCCCACACCGCCGAGCACCTCCAGGCCCTCGTGCGCGACGAACGGCCGCGGCCGCGCCACGAACCCGCGCAGCGGCACGTTCACCAGCAGCGCGATCGCGGCGGCCAGCGGGGCCCACACCAGCGCGGCGAACGACTCGGCGGCAGCCGCCTCGTCCTGCCGCCGCGCCCCGCGCCAGCACCACAGCACGAGCAGGACCATGGCGAGCGGCAGCCCGTAGGAGGCGAGCAGGGCGACGCCCCGGTCGAGCCAGTCGGGGGCGGTCCGGGCGACGCTGTTGATCCGGTACAGCAGGCTGACATCCACATTCGGCCCACCGGTCGTGAGTCCAGCCATGTGACGCGGCCCCTTGCCTGCCTAGGTCCCGTGCGGACGCACGACGTGTGCGCCCCTTCAAACCCCCCTGCCGATCAACCCCCGTGAGCATGGAACGCCCTTACTACCGGGCATGGTTCCACTCTCCACCGGATGATCACGTCAACGTTATCCAAGAGTGACTCATCGTCGCAGCTCAGGGCCTGTGCTTTACGGAGAGTCGCTAGGCCTTCGGAGTGGCCGGCGAACGCTCCGGTAGCGCCTCCGCCCCCTCCTTCGTCACCCGGGTCGCACCGAAGTAGTCGGGGGTGTCGATCTTGTCGAACCGGATGACCGCACCGGTGTACGGGGCGTTGATCATGTAGCCACCGCCCACGTACAGCCCGACGTGCCGGATCTCCCGAGAGTTCGTCAGATCATCGGAGAAGAACACCAGATCACCGGGGAGCAGCTCGCTCCGCGAGGGATGCGACCCGGCGTTGTACTGGTCGTTGGCCACCCGCGGCAGCTCCACCCCGACGGTCTCGTACGCCGCCTTGGTCAGCCCGGAACAGTCGAACCGCCCACTGTCCGCGGCCGTCCCGTCACCACCCCACAGATACGGCGTCCCGAGCTGCTTCTGCGCGAAGTACACGGCCCCGGCGGCCTGCTGCGAGGGCGAGACCCGCCCGACGGGCCGTTCGAAGGTCTTCGCCAGGGAGCGGATGTCCTTCACGTACCCCTGCGTCTCCTTGTAGGGAGGCACTCCGCCGTACTTGATGACCGCGTACGCACCCGCGTTGTAGGCCGCGAACATGTTCGACGTGGCGTCACCCGGCACGCCCGCCACGTCCTTGGCCAGCTCGCAGTCGTACGAAGCCGCCGAGGGGATGGCGTCGTTGGGATCCCAGATGTCCCGGTCCCCGTCACCGTCCCCGTCGATGCCGTGACCCGCCCACGTACCGGGGATGAACTGCGCGATCCCCCGCGCGTCGGCCGGGCTGACGGCCTTCGGGTCCCAGCCGCTCTCGGAGTACAGCTGGGCCGCGAGCAGCGCGGGGGTCAGCGCCGGGCAGAGGGCGCCCCACTTCTGCACCAAGGCCTGGTACTTCTCCGGCACGGCGCCCTTGACCAGTCCGAGGGGCCGTCCTCCGCCCCCACCGGCGAGACCGGCAGCGGCCGAGTAGGTGCCCACCACGACGAGCACGAGGAAGCCCAGACAGAGACCGATCCCGATTCCGCCCGCCATCCAGAATCTGCGCATCCGTCAACACTCCCCCATCCCCGTCGCTTTCACGTGTGAATCGCCCGTGTCGCCAGTCGTACTACCCCACTCGGAAGCCCGAGCAGCCGATGCTCGTGTACTTCGTGGGGTCATCCTCGACGTGATAGAAGACCAGCGTCCAGTCTCCCGGGTCGTTGGTGGCGGGCACAGCGGGGTACGTCTTGCCCGCCGTGTGATCCGCGAAGTCGTCCGGATACTTGAGGCTCAGGAACTCGCCCGAGGGCCACTTGCCGTAGATGTCGATCGGCTTGCTCGTGAACCCGACGCTCTTGTTGTCCACCTTGAAGGGCTTGCCCGTCTCCAAGTCCAGATCGTGCGGGGACCTGACAGCCACCGACACGTAATACGGATCGGGCTTGGTCGGCTTCATCTCCGCGTACTTGATCCGCATCTCGATGGTCGTGGAGTTCCCCGAGACCCTGGCGGTGGTCTGGAAGTCCGCGCCCGGCGGCTTCTGCTCGGCGGGCAGGTTGCACTGCCCAACGCCATGAGCGGCCATCTCCGGGTCGGCCGACGGCTTCCAGAAGTAGTGCGAGATCTGGTTGTTCTCGATGTACGGCGCCGGAGGCTTGGCTCCGCCCGTGGAAACAGCGGGCGTTGCCGTGCCGCTGCTGCCTGAGGACGCCGAAGGCTGCGGGGACCCCGCCGGCCCCTGCCCGGGAGCCGCGGGGCTCTGCGAGGGCGTCCCGCCCCCACCCCGCGCCTGCTCGTCCCGTCCACCGCCACCGTCGAGCGGAAGCAGCTGCCAGGCCGCCAGCGCGAGTGCTGCGGTCACGGCCACAGCCGCGACGGCCCATGCCGTGCGGCGGCTCGCCGGGCGGGCGGGCCCCGCGGCGCCCGAGCCGGCCTGGGTCGGGACGTACGGGTAGCCCGGCCCCTGCGTGCGCATCTCGTGCAGCGGCACCGGTTCCCCGAGCGCCCCCAGCGCCGTGTACACCGGGTCGTCCACCAGCGCGTCGCGCACCCCGCACAGCCGGATCACCTCCGCCGGAGTCGGGCGCGCGGCGGGGTCCTTGGCCACGCAGGCCTCGATCAGAGCCGCCAGCCCCGGCTCCACCCCGAGCACGTCGACCGGCTCGTGCACCGCCCGGTAACCCACCGTCGACGCCACCCCGGTGCCGAAGGGCGGACGGCCCGTGGCCGCGTACGCCAGCGTCGCGCCCAGCGCGAACACATCGGCCGCCGCCCCCGTCTCACCCTTCAGCAGCACCTCCGGAGCCGTGTAGCCGGGCGTGCCGGGAGCCTGACCGTCCTGGGTGAGCTCCGTCGCGCCGACCCCGCGTGCGATGCCGAAGTCGATCAGCTGGGGTCCCTGCGCACCCAGGATGACGTTCTGCGGCTTCAGGTCCCGGTGCGTGACCCCGTACGCGTGCACACTCGCCAGCCCCTCGGCCAGTGCCGCGCCCAGCCGTCGGCAGGTCTGCGGGGGCAACGCCCCCCGGGCGCCGATCGCGTTGCCGAGCGTGGGTCCCGCAACGTACTCGGTGGCCAGCCAGAACGGGGCCGACTCCAACGAGGCGTCGATCAGGTTCGCCGTGTAGGCCGAGCGGACCGCCCGTACCGTCTGCGCCTCCCGCCGGAAACGGGCCAGCGCCTCCGGGTGCCCGGTGATCTCCTCACGCACGACCTTGACGGCCACCAGGCGCCCGCCGGGTGACCGCCCGAGGTACACCTGACCCATCCCGCCGGCCCCGAGCCGGGCCAGCAGTGCGTGCGTGCCGATGTACGCGGGGTCGGTGTCTCTCAACGGCTCCATCCGCACGAGCCTGCCATACGGACTCCCCAGGCAGCCAAGGGGGTTGAGCCCCGCCGAACCACCCCTCACCCGCCCACCGCACTCACCGCCCCGCCACGAACAGGCTCTGCACCCCCCGCCCGATCGGCCCCTTCTCGTCGTGCAGACGGGCGTCCGCCAGCCCGATGCCGCCCGCGTCCACACTCGTCCGCGCCTCGACGCACACCCACTCCCCCACGGGGTGCCGGTGCAGATGGACGCTCAGGTCCCCGTTCACGAACACGAACCGCCCGATGTCCAGCACCGCCGCGATCCCGTTCCCCGAATCCGCGGCGACCAGCACCCGGTCCAGCGGCCGCACCGCCTCCCCGGCGACGAGCGGCACGCGCATCCGCATCCAGCAGGTCCCCGGCCCCGGCTCCGTGAAGGCCCCTTCCGTGAACCGGGCCTCCATCGAGGAGTGGTACCCCGTCTCCCACGGCACGGGGAAGAACGGCGCCACCCCCGCCTCCCCCGGCGGCGGCACCTGCGCCCCCTGGGCCACCGCCGGCACCGGCTCCCCGGCCACCCGGATCCGCAGCGCCCGCGCGAGCATCACCGGCGCGTCCGCACCGGCCGGGGTGAGCGCCGCCTCGACCAGCTCGGTGCCCCGCCCGGCCCGCAGCACCGAGGTGGCCACGGCCAGTTCCCCGATCGGCACCGGCCGCAGGATCTCGTACGTGATCCGCGCGACCCGCATGTCCCCGCGCGCCCCCGGCCGCTCCTCCACCGCCCGCCCGAGCAGCGCGGCGGGCGGCCCGGCGTGCTGCGAGCCCGCGTCCCACGGCCCGCGCGTCGCCTCCGTGGCCCGGAAGCGGCCCTCACCGATCCGTTCGTAGAACCCCTCCTCAGCACCCATGGCGCCGCACGCTACCCACAGGTAATCCCCGGCGCCAGCCCCTTCCCCCCGCCTTCCCCCCG
>NZ_JZWV01000737.1 GCF_000966975.1 Streptomyces katrae
TGTCGCCCTGCTTCATCCCCGCGCCGTTGCGCGAGACCAGCTGCCGGTAGGCGGTCGAGTTCACCAGGCCCGGAGAGGCGGCCTCTTCCCAGCTGAGGTGGTCCGGCTTGGGCATCAGCTGGTTGGACTTGACGAGGGCGATCTCCGCCAGGCCGCCGAAGTTGGTCTCGAAGCCCCAGATGCGCTGCTCCGGGTCGAGCATGGTGTCGTTGTGGCCGTCGGAGGACTCCAGTTCGACCGACAGGCAGTGCGCGACGACCTCGTCG
>NZ_JZWV01000738.1 GCF_000966975.1 Streptomyces katrae
CGGAGCCGATGACGTGGTACGGGAGGTCGTGGCGCTTGGTGAGCTCCGAGAGGCGGCCGTAGCGCTCCAGGAAGCCGAAGGTGGACAGCGGCTCGAAGATCGAGGTCCACACGGAGTTGTAGTTGACCGAGGAGGCCATGACGGCCACCAGGGCCTCGCCCGGGCCGAGTTCCGGCACCGGGACCTGGTCCAGGTGCAGGGACTTGCGGGGGTCCTTGTCGCGGCTGGCGAGACCGTCGAACATCTCGGTCTCGTCCTTGTGCACGGTGATCGCGCGGTACGAGTCGGGCAGCGGCAGCGCCGCGAAGTCTGCGGCGGTGGCGGACTGCGACTGAATCGCGTCCAGGATGTCCTTCACGGTGTTGCCTCCGGCTGAGCGCTGAATGAGGGTGCGCTGAGGGGTACGCGGTGCGTGCGTGGGAGCGTGTGGCGGGTGCTGCGAGTGCCGTCGGTCCGGCAGAGCTGGTGGTGCGGCCGCGCCTGTGGTGGGGCGGGCGGGGGCCTGGTGACGCAGGCATCCGGGGCGCGTTCCGTGCCGAGTGGGCGTGGACCGCGGGGACGTCCGGACGGACTCAACGTATGGCACCCCGTGTCACTCGGCAAGGCACTGCGTGCCAAAAATTTCTCTCACTTGCCGATTGACCTGCGCATATGAGCGATGATCGATCAGAGTTACCCGCGAGTAGGGGCAACTCGGACAAACACAAACGGCCGCCCCCGGAACGGGAGCGGCCGCTGTGACGAGAGCGACTTACTTGTTCTTGAGTGCTTCTTCGATGGTCCGCATGACCTCGTCGAGCGGGGCGTCGGTCCGGGCCACCGCGACGAGCACCTCGCCCTCGGCGCGCACCGCCGCCTGCGGGGCCGCGCCGGCGGCTCCCAGGGAGCGGCCCGCGCCGATCCCGGAGCCGAAGGTCTTGCGGACGATGGCGAAGGCGTGGTCCAGCTGCGTCTCCACGTCCCCCTGGCCCCCGGCCCGCAGCCAGCGCCGCAGCACGTGGTTGTGCGCGGTCACCACCGCCGAGGCGGCCACCTCCGCCAGCAGCGGGTCGTCGTTGCCGTCGTGGTGGTCGGTCTCGTCGAAGTGGGCCAGCAGGTAGCGGGTGAACAGCCGCTCGTAGCGGGCCACCGAGGCGATCTCCCGCTCCCGCAGTGCCGGCACCTCACGGGTCAGCCGGTAGCGCTCCACCGACACCGCCGGCGAGGCGGCGTACATCTTCATGACTTCCTTGATCCCCCGGCACACGGTGTCGAGCGGGTGCTCGTGCGCCGGGGCCACCTCCAGGACCGCCTCGGCGCGGATCAGGGTGTCGTCGTGGTCCGGGAAGATCGCCTCTTCCTTGGAGCGGAAGTGCCGGAAGAAGGTCCGCCGGGCCACCCCGGCGGCCGCGGCGATCTCGTCGACCGTCGTGGCCTCGTACCCCTTCGTCGCGAACAGCTCCATGGCGGCCGCGGCGAGCTCGCGGCG
>NZ_JZWV01000739.1 GCF_000966975.1 Streptomyces katrae
CTTCAGGCGCTGGGCGGCCGCCCGGCTGCCCGCCGTCCCCTCCGGGGCGTCGGAGGCCGAGGAGGCGCGGGGTGAGGTCTTGGCGGGCTGGGACATAGAGCGAAAGTACTTCATCCGCGCGGGCGCGCGCGCCGGAGGGGGGTGAGAGGGGGGCGGATGCGGGGGAGGGCCCGCACTGGGCTCGGGAGGGTATGTCCGCCGTGAGGGTCCGGCGGACCCGAGCAGCCCTCCCCACGCATCCTGCTCAGGGCCCGGCCGGGGATCAGGGGGCGTCCGGCCGGTCATGGCCGGGCCAGGGCCGGGACGGTCCGGCCCTGACCGGCCGGACACCTCCTACCGGCGGGGAATCCGCGGCCGGTCTTCCGGCCCAGGCAGCCCGCCGCGACCAGGTGCTCCAGCAGCGGCGACGGGGCCAGGCCCGGGTCGCGGAACTCCTGGTGGAGGACCTTCTCGATGGCCAGCGAGACGTCCAGGCCGACCACGTCGAGGAGCTCGAAGGGACCCATCGGGTAGCCGCCGCCCAGCTTCATCGCGGCGTCGATGTCGTCGAGGCTGGCGTAGTGCTGCTCGACCATCTTGACCGCGTTGTTCAGGTACGGGAACAGCAGCGCGTTCACGATGAACCCCGCCCGGTCCCCGCAGTCCACCGCGTGCTTGCGGACCTTCCCGCAGACCTCGCGGACGGTGGCGTGCACGTCGTCGGCCGTCAGGACGGTCCGGACCACCTCGACCAGCTTCATGGCCGGCGCCGGGTTGAAGAAGTGCATGCCGATCACGTCCTGCGGACGCTCGGTCGCCCGGGCGACGGCGATCACCGGCAGCGAGGAGGTGGTGGTGGCCAGCACCGCGCCCGGCTTGCAGACCTTGTCCAGGCCGGCGAAGAGCTGCTGCTTGACCTCCAGGTCCTCGGCGACCGCCTCCACGGCCAGGTCCACCTCGGCGAAGGCCTCCAGCGTGCCGGCCGGGGTGATCAGGTCGAGGGTCTGCGCGGCGGCCTCCTCGCTCAGGCGGCCCCTGGACACCGCACGGTCCAGGGACTTCCCGATCGCGGCCTTCGCGGCCTCGGCCTTCTCCTGGCCGCGGGCGGCCAGCACCACCGGGTAGCCGGCCTGCGCGAAGACCTGCGCGATCCCGCTCGCCATGGTCCCGGAGCCGGCCACGCCGATCGAGTGGACCGGGCGGCCCGCGCCCAGCAGGGAGCCGTCCAGCGGGGTCTGCAGGTCGCGGACGACCACGGAGCTGCCCGGGGCCTCGTACGTGTAGAAGCCGCGGCCGGCCTTCTGCCCGGTCAGGCCGGCCTCCACGAGGTGGCCCAGGATCGGGGCCGGGGCGTGCAGCCGGTCGCCGGAGGAGGCGTACATGGCCTCCAGGACCGTACGGGCGGTGTCCACCCCGACCAGGTCGAGCAGGGCGAGCGGGCCCATCGGCAGGCCGCAGCCCAGCTTCATCGCCGCGTCGATGTCCTCGCGGGAGGCGTACTTGGCCTCGTACATCGCCGCGGCCTGGTTCAGGTAGCCGAAGAGCAGGCCGTCGGCGACGAACCCGGGCCGGTCGCCGACCGCGACGGGCTCCTTGCCGAGCTCCCGGGCCAGGGAGGTGACGGCCTCGACGGCGGTGGGCGCGGTTAGCACGCTGGAGACGATCTCGACGAGCTTCATCGCCGGGGCCGGGTTGAAGAAGTGCATGCCCAGGACGCGCTCGGGGCGCAGGGACTCGGCGGCGAGCCGGGTCACGGACAGCGCGTTGGTGCCGGTGGCCAGGAGGGTGTCGGGCCGGACGACCGCGTCCAGCTCCTCGAACACCCGGTGCTTGAGGTCGTAGTCCTCCGGGACCACCTCGATGACCAGGTCGGCGTCGGCGGCGGCGGAGAGCTCGGTGGAGGTCCGGAAACGGGCGAGGACCTCCTCGCGCTCCTGCTCGGTGAGCTTCTCCTTGGCCACCGAGCGGGCCGTGGCGGCCGCGAGGGCCCCGGTGGCCCGGCGGACGGCCGCCTCGCTGACGTCGATGCCGACGACCTCGCGGCCGGACCGGGCGAGCACCTCGGCGATGCCGGTGCCCATGGTGCCGAGGCCGACGACGGCGATGCTGCGCAGGGAGGAGGGACTGGACGTGGACGGAAGGTCCATCGCGGGACTCCAGTGGAATGAGGGTGACGACTGGGAGGGCGCGCGCGGTGCACGGTGCGCGCGGGGTGCCGTACGGCGGGCGGTGCGGGAAGGTGCGGGGACGTGCGGGAACGCGGAGCGCGACGCCGTGGGCGATGGCCGGGCGCGGGCGCGGTGCGTGGAGGGGCGTACGGGAGTGCCGTACGGAGGTGGCGTACGGGAGTGCCGTGCGGGAAGGACCCGGAAGGTTCGCGCCCGGGGAACGGGCGCGGCGGGCCTGGCGGCACGACCCTGTCCCGGGGTCCTGCCGTGTGTACGGGTGGTGCGGTGGGCCGACTGGCACGGGGCGGCTGCGTCACCAGGCCGGTCCCGTGCGTATGGAAGAGACAGTAACTCCGCGGTAACTCGCGCGCCAGAGCGCGGAGATGTGACCTGTACCGCCCAAATGTACCGATCATCGATGATCGATCAGCCGGCAGGGCGGAACTCCGCCGAAACCGGGCGTGGCGCGGCCCCCGGACCCCTAGGGTGGCCGCGTGAACGAGGTACTGGAGCGCCTGCGGGCGGAGGCGGACGGGTCCCCCGGGTACGCGGAGCTGCTGGCGGCCGGCCCCGACGCGCTGACTTCGGCCGGGCAGCCCCTGTGGGCCCGCGAACTGGCCGCCTACCGGCTGGGGATGGCACGGGACCGGCGGGCCTTCGAACCCCTGGTCCTGCTGCTCAACCACCGTGACCCGGCGCGCTGCGAGGCCGCCGCGCAGGCCCTCGGCGTGCTCGGCGACCCGCGCACCGCCCGCGCGGCCGCCGCCCTCGCCACCAACACCCTGCGCACCGCCTACGCCCTGCACCCGGTCCGCCTGCTGGCCGCACTGCGGGCTCCCGAGTCGGCCCCGGCCCTGATCTCGACCCTGTCGCGGCTGCTGGCCCCGCACGACCCGTACTGGCGGG
>NZ_JZWV01000740.1 GCF_000966975.1 Streptomyces katrae
GCCGAGGACGCCGGCAGCAGGTGCGGCGCGATCACCTCGTCGCGCGCCGCCCGAACCGCCGGCAGATGGGCCACATCCGTGACGAAGTACGTCAGCTTCACCACGTCCTCGAACCCCGCCCCGGCCGCCGCCAGGCACCGCCGCAGGTTCTCGAACACCCGGCGGGCCTGGGCGGCGGGATCGCCCTCGCCGACCACCTCCCCCTTCTCGTCCAGGGCGCACTGCCCCGACACGGCCACGAACCGCCCGGTGCCCCAGACGACGTGGCTGTATCCGGTGCCGGGGCTGACACCCTCCGGCGCGGCGATCCGGGTGAGGTGGCTGCCGTCACCGCTGTCGCGGCCGTCGCTGCTGTCACTGCTGCTGTGCGGGGATGAGGTCATGCGGACGATCATGCCCGCCGGCGGTCAGCCCCGGAAGCCCAGCAGCCCGTGCAGGGCCGCCCCGCCCGCCGAGGCCGGCACCGCGCGGGTCGCCGCCGTCGGCTTGGGCGCGGCCTGCGCCGGGCAGGACGCGTCGGCGGCCTGCCCCGTCCTCAGGTACGCGGCGAGCTTCTCGTCGAGGCACTTGTTGCCGCTCAGCGCGATCCCGTGGTTGCCCCCGCCCTCCTCCACCACCAGCGCCGAGCCCGCCAGCTTGCTCCGCATGCTCACCGCCCCCTCGTACGGGGTCGCCGCGTCCTCCGTGGCCTGGAACAGCAGCGCCCCCGGCAGGGCGGTGTTCGTGACGTCCGGGGCTTCGAGCGGCTCCGTCGGCCAGAACGCGCACGGTGCGTTGTACCAGGCGTTGTTCCAGGTCATGAACGGTGCCTTGGCGTGCGTGCGCCACATGTCGGCCCGCCACCTGTTCCAGTCCTTCGGCCACGCCGAGTCCCGGCACTGCACCGCCGTGTACACGCTGTAGGAGTTGCCCGCCGACGGCTCCACCGCGCCGAACCGCTCGTACGCCGCCACCAGCGGCTTCGGATCCTGCTTCACCGCGTACGCCGCGAACGCCTCGGCCAGGTGCGGCCAGTAGCCGTTGTAGTAGCCACCCGGCATGTACGTGTCCTCCAGCTCGGCCGGCCCCACCTTTCCGCCGGCCGGAGTCCCGCGCAGGGCCTCGCGCATCCCGTACCAGCGCCGCTCGACGCCGGCCGGGTCGGTGCCCAGGTGGTACGTGGAGTCGTACTGGGCCACCCAGGCCAGGAACGCCTTGTGGCGGGCGTCGAAGGCCTGGTCCTGGGCCAGGTTGTCCTCGTACCAGACGCCGCCCGGGTCGACCACGGAGTCCAGGACGAGGCGGTGCACCCGGTCCGGGTGGAGCTTGGCGTACACCGCGCCCAGGTAGGTGCCGTAGGAGTAGCCGAAGTAGCTGAGCTGCTCCGCCCCGAGCGCCGTGCGCAGCACCTCCAGGTCGCGGGCGGCCGAGACGGTGCCGACGTACGGCAGCACGTCCGCGTGCTTGGCCCGGCAGGACTCGGCGAAGGAGCGCACCCGGTCCAGGTTGGCCTGCTCGGTCGCCGCGTCCAGCGGCACCGAGTCCGGCCGCACGGGCTTGAAGTGCCCGGCTCCGCAGTCCAGGGCGGGCTCGCTCTTGCCGACGCCCCGCGGGTCGAAGCCGATCACGTCGTACTGGGCGGCCACGTCCTTGGGCAGCGCGGAGGCGACGAACCCGGCCAGCGCGCGGCCACTGCCGCCCGGGCCGCCGGGGTTGACCAGGAGGGGGCCCTGGGAGACGGAGGCGGTGTGCGGGACCCGGGTCAGGGCCAGGGAGATCTGCCGCCCGGCCGGCCGCTCGTGGTCGAGGGGGACCCGGAGGGAGGCGCACTGCAGCGTCGGGTAGCGGGGGGTCGCGCAGCCGGTCCAGCGCAGCCCGGCGGCGGCCGGCGCGGGCGCGGGCGCCGGGGCGGCGGCGGTGACGGGACTCGCGAGGGCGGCGGCGACCGTGGAGATCGCCAGCAGCAGCGCGGCGCGCCTCTTCAGCGGGCCGCGCTGCTTCGCGGGGTGCGGTACGGGGTGGAGCATGGGGCCTCCCAGCCGAGGGGTCTGGGCGGAATCGTCCCGGAAACCGCGCCCGGAACGCGGGATTGGGCCGCCCATTGGCCCGATGTGATGACCCCTCGGGCGGCGTCCGGGTCACGGGGAGGGCCGCCGGGGAGCCATCCGGGGGGCCGGCCGCCGGGACCGCGGCCACGTCGCCGGCGGGCCCGGATCCGCCTCCCCCGGATTTGGGCGGCCGCCCCGGAGGTGGTTGGCTTGCCGCGAAGAGCGAACACAACTGCTGGAGGAACAGCTATGGCGCAGGTCGAGGCCACCACGGAGCGCATCATCGGGGCCGACGCGGAGACCGTCTTCGACGCGCTGGCGGACTACACCGGCACCCGGGGCAAGCTGCTCCCCGAGCACTTCAGCGAGTACGAGGTGCGCGAGGGCGGCGACGGCGAGGGCACCCTGGTCCACTGGAAGCTCCAGGCCACCAGCAAGCGCGTCCGTGACTGCCTGCTGGAGGTCACCGAGCCCACGGACGGCCAGCTCGTGGAGAAGGACCGCAACTCGTCCATGGTCACCACCTGGACCGTCACCCCGGCCGGCGAGGGCAAGTCCAAGGCCGTCGTCAGCACCGTCTGGAACGGCGCGGGCGGCATCGGCGGCTTCTTCGAGCGCACCTTCGCGCCCAAGGGCCTCGGCCGCATCTACGACACCGTGCTCGACAACCTGGCCCGCGAAGTCGAGGCCTGACCCGCGCCGTCGGGCCGCGGTCAGGGCAACTCCCCGTAAACGGCTCACCGGTTCGGGTGGAATTCCCAGGCCCGCGGCGGACGTCGCCGCCGTCCCGGCCGCCCACGCGTCAAGCCCCGCGCCGTGCCCCCGAGCCGCCCGGGCGTGGCCCCCGGGCCGGGGCGCGGCCGGGCGGTTAGGGTGGGGCTCCTGTCGACCCGACTCACCGGGGGCCCGATGAAGATCCTCATCTCAGCCGACATGGAAGGCGCCACGGGCGTCACCTGGCCCGCCGACGTGCTTCCGGGGACCCCCCAGTGGGAGCGCTGCCGGGGCATGTTCACCTCCGACGTGAACGCCGCCGTCCTCGGCTTCTACGAGGGCGGCGCCGACCAGGTCCTCATCAACGAGGCCCACTGGACCATGCGCAACCTCCTGCTGGAGGAGCTCGACGCCCGCGCCGAGATGATCACCGGCCGGCACAAGTCCCTCTCCATGGTCGAGGGCGTCCAGCACGGGGACGTCGACGGCGTCGCCTTCGTCGGCTACCACACCGGCGCCGGCGCCGAGGGCGTCCTCGCCCACACCTACCTGGCCAACTCCCTCACCGGCGTCTGGCTCGACGGCCTGCGCGCCAGCGAGGGCGTGCTCAACGCCCATGTGGTCGCCGAGTACGGGGTCCCGGTCATCCTCGTCACCGGCGACGATCTGACCTGCGTCGACGCGGCCGGCTACGCCCCGGACGCGCGCACCGTCGCCGTCAAGGACCACGTCTCGCGCTACGCGGCCGTCTGCCGCACCCCGGCCCGTACCGCCGCCGACATCCGGGCCGCCGCCAAGGAGGCCGTGAAGCTCGCCGTCCGGCACGAGCCGGTGCGCGGCGGACCGCACACGATGGAGGTGGAGTTCGACGCGGAGCACCTGTCGATGGCCGCCACCGTCGTCCCGGGCGTCGAACGGACCGGCGAGCGCAGGATCGCGTACACCAGCGGGACCATGTACGAGGGGATCCGGACCTTCAAAGCGGTCACCACGGTCGTCTCGGCGGCTCTGGAGGAGCAGTATGGCTGACATGCAACCGCTGGACGGCGGCCCCGGCGCGGCGGGCCCCCACGAGACGGCCGCCCACGGGCCGGCCTCCCACCGCACGGCCTCCCGCGGGCCGGCTTCCCGCGGGCCGGCTCCCCGTGCGCCGGGGGAGCCGCTGGACGCCGCGGCCCTCGACGAGGTGGTCGCGTTCACCTCGGAGCTGATCCGCATCGACACCAGCAACCGCGGCGGCGGAGACTGCCGGGAAAGACCGGCCGCCGAGTACGCCGCCGAACGCCTCGCCGGCGCCGGACTGGAACCCGTCCTCCTCGAACGCACCCCGGGCCGCACCAACGTGGTGGCCCGCCTCGACGGCACCGACCCCTCCGCCCCCGCCCTCCTCGTCCACGGCCACCTCGACGTGGTCCCCGCCGAAGCCGCCGACTGGAGCGTGGACCCCTTCTCCGGCGAGGTCCGCGACGGGGTGGTCTGGGGCCGCGGGGCGGTCGACATGAAGAACATGGACGCGATGGTGCTGGCCCTCGTACGGGCCTGGGCGCGCACCGGGACGCGGCCGCGGCGGGACATCGTCATCGCCTTCACCGCCGACGAGGAGGACAGCGCCGTGGACGGCTCGGGCTACCTCGCCGACCACCACCCGCACCTCTTCGAAGGCTGTACGGAGGGCCTGAGCGAGTCCGGTGCCTTCACCCTCCACACCGGACCCGGCCGGGCCCTCTACCCCATCGCCGCCGGAGAACGCGGCACCGCGTGGCTGAAGTTGACCGCGCACGGCCGCGCCGGACACGGCTCCAAACCCAACCAGGACAACGCCGTCACCCGCCTCGCCGCCGCCGTCGCCCGGATCGGCGCCCACGAGTGGCCGGTCCGCCTCACCGACACCGTCGCCGCCTGCATCACCGAACTCGCCGCCCTCCAGGGCCTGTCCGTCGACCCCCGCGCCCCCGGCTTCGACCTCGACGCGGTCCTCGGCAAACTCGGCCCCGCCGCCGCCCTGGTCGGGGCCACCCTGCGCAACAGCGCCAACCCGACGATGTTCAACGCCGGTTACAAGCTCAACGTGATCCCCGGACACGCCACCGCCTACGTGGACGGCCGCACCCTGCCCGGCGGCGAGGCCGAGTTCACCGCCGTCCTCGACGAACTCACCGGCCCCGAAGTGGAATGGGAGTACCACCACCGGGAGGTCGCCCTCGAAGCCCCCGTCGACGGGCGGACGTACGCCGTCCTGCGGGAGGCCGTCGAACACTTCGACCCCGACGGCCACGCCGTCCCCTTCTGCATGGCGGGCGGCACCGACGCCAAGCAGTTCTCCCGCCTCGGCATCACCGGCTACGGCTACTCCCCGCTCAAGCTCCCGCCCGACTTCGACTACTGGGCCCTCTTCCACGGCGTGGACGAACGCGTCCCCGTCGAAGCCCTGCACTTCGGCGTCCGCGTCCTGGACCGCGCGCTGCGGACCCTGTGATGGTGGCCCCGTGATGGCGGCGGCCGCCGCCTGCGCCCCCTACGGCAGCTGGCCCTCATACGGCAGCTGGCCCTCACCGCTCGCCGCCGCCCACGCGGCCGCCCACGACGGACGCCCCGAGTACGTCGGCACCATCGGCTCCGAGGTGTGGTGGACCGAACCCCGGCCCGAGGAGGGCGGCCGCCGCACCCTGGTGCGCCTCCCCGCCGCCGGCGGCCCCGCCCGGTCGGTGCTCCCGGCCCCCTGGAACGTGCGCAGCCGGCTCACCGAGTACGGCGGTCTTCCCTGGGCCGGGGCCGAACGGGACGACGGGGGACCGCTGGTGGTGTTCGTCCACCACCCCGACCAGCGGCTGTACGCCTACGAGCCCGACGCCCCCGGCGCACCGCCGCCCCGCCCGCTGACCCCGGTCTCGGTGATCGGCGGCGGGCTGCGCTGGGCCGACCCCGTGCTGCGCGGTGGCGAAGTCTGGTGCGTGCTGGAGGAGTTCACCGGCCCCGCCCCCGGTGACGTGCGCCGCGTCGCGGCCGCCGTCCCGCTCGACGGCTCCGCCGCGGGCGACCGGGCCGCCGTACGGGAGCTCACCGGCGACCGGCACCGCTTCCGCACCGGGCCCAAGCCCTCCCCCGACGGGCGCAGCGCCGCCTGGCTGGTGTGGGACCACCCCCGGATGCCCTGGGACGGAACGGAACTCCAGCTGGCCGACGTCCGCCCCGACGGCACGCTCGGCCCGCCCCGTACTGTCCTCGGCGGCCCGGACGAGGCCGTGGCCCAGGCGGCATGGGCGGCCGACGGCAGCCTCCTCGCGGTGAGCGACCGCAGCGGCTGGTGGAACCCCTACCGGGTGGACCCCGAGGGCGGGCCGCCCGTCAACCTGTGCCCCCGAGAGGAGGAGTTCGGCGGCCCCCTGTGGAAGCCGGGCCTGACCTGGCTGGCCCCGCTCCCGGAAGGGCCGGTCGCCGTCCTGCACGGCCGCGGCTCCTCCCTCCTGGGCGTCCTCGACCCCGACAGCGGCGACCTGGTGGACGCCGCCGGACCGTGGACGGCGTGGCAGTCGGGCCTGGCCGTCAGCGGCACCCGCGTCTACGGGGTCGCCGCCAGCCCGCGCAGCGCGTACGAGGTGGTGGAGCTGGACACCGCCACCGGACACGCCCGGGTGGTCGGTGCCCGCGCGCCGGACCCCGTGGACCCCGCGTACTACCCCGAGCCGCAGAGCCGCACCTTCCCCGGCCCCGGCGGCCGCGAGATCCACGCCCACGTCTACCCGCCCCACCACCCCGCCCTGCGCGCACCCGCCGAGGAACTGCCCCCGTACGTGGTGTGGGCGCACGGCGGCCCCACCGACCACGTGCCGCCCGTGCTGGACCTGCACATCGCCTATTTCACCTCCCGTGGCATCGGGGTCGTCGAGGTGAACTACGGCGGCTCCACCGGCTACGGCCGCGCCTACCGCGAACGGCTGCGCGAGCAGTGGGGCGTGGTGGACGTGGAGGACTGCGCGTCCGTGGCCCGCGCCCTGGCCGACGAGGGCACCGCCGACCCCGCCCGGCTGGCCATCCGCGGCGGCAGCGCGGGAGGCTGGACGGCCGCCGCCTCCCTGGCCGCCACCGGCCTGTACGCCTGCGCGGCGATCATCTACCCGGTCCTGGACCTGCGGGGCTTCGCCGCCGAGACCCACGACCTGGAGTCCCACTACACCGACGGCCTGGCCGGCCCGCCGCAGACCCTGGAACTCCGCTGCCGCGAACGCTCGCCCGTGGCCCGCGCCGACCAGATCACCGCCCCGTTCGTCCTCCTCCAGGGCCTGGACGACCCGGTCTGCCCGCCCGCCCAGGCGGAACGCCTGCTGACCGCCCTGCGCGCCCGGACCCCGGCGGTCCCGCACGCGTACCTCACCTTCGAGGGCGAGGGCCACGGCTTCCGCCGCGCGGACACGATGGTCCGCGCCCTGGAGGCGGAACTCTCCCTGTACGCCCAGGTCTTCGGCCTCGACAGACCGGACGTCCCGAGACTGGAGCTGCGCACGGAGTAGCAGGCGGGCGGGCGGCGCTAGGAGGTGTGCCGCTGGAGCCAGACGCGGAGCGGGCCGATCGGGGTGAAGCCGGCACGGACAGCGGCTTCGAGGCCCTCGCCGTGTTCGTAGCCGACGACCGGGAGGTCCGGCCGGTCGCGGGCGGCCGCGTCGAGGGCGGCGGCCCAGGCCTCGTCGGTGTCCGCCCTGGTCCGGCCGAACACGTTCGAGACCCCCACCGCTCCGCCGCCGGTGCTGAGCACGGCCCCGGCGGCGATCCGCTCCCCGTCGCGGCCGGCCAGGAACACGATCCCCTGCCGCACGAGGCCGGGGTGGAACAGCCCCGTGCCTCCGCGCTCCCCGTCCGACCAGGCCGCCTCCCAGGCGGCCAGCTCCCCCGGCCCCTCGACCTCGTCCCACTCCAGCCGCCCCCCGGACGGCGCGGCGGCCCCCGCGGGACGGTGGATCCACTGCGCGTCGAACAACACCTCGAACCCGGCCGGGGCCAGGTCGAGCGAGGCGAAGCTGTCCTTCACCGAGCAGCCGGGGGCCGTGGTGTCGACCCCGGCGAGCACGTCGGCGGCGGAGGCCGCGGGGGTGAGGGTGACGGCGTCGGGATACAGCGGCGGAGTGCGCCGCGGGCTGCACCACACGGTGCGGCGGAAGTGGCCGCTGCGGGAAACGGCCCCGCACCACTCGGCGTTGTTGCGGGCGGCGGCGTGCAGGAGCTCGCGGGCATCCGGGTCGGTGATCACACCGCGGATGCTGTCACGGGCCGTAGCCTGAGTCGATGCCATATTCCACCTCCACCTCCACGTACCTGGGGGAAGGCCCGAGAGTCGGGCTGCGCCCCGTTCGGCCCGCCGACGGACCGGAGTTCACCGCACGGGTCCGCGAGAGCCGCGAACTGCACCGGCCCTGGCTGTTCCCGCCGGACACGCTCGAGGCGTACGAGCCGTACGCGGCCGCCCTGGCGGAGGGGCGGCTGCGGGCCGGTTTCCTGGTGTGCGAGCTCGCCGGCGGGGCGATCGCCGGGTTCATCAACGTCAACAACATCGTGCGGGGCGCCTTCCAGTGCGGGGCGCTGGGCTACGGGGCGTTCGCGCACGCGGCGGGACGGGGACTGCTGGGGGAGGGCCTCGACCTGCTCCTCGCGCACGCCTTCGCGGACACGGGGCTGGGGTTGCACCGCCTGGAGGCGAACGTCCAGCCGGGCAACGCGGCGTCGATCGCCCTCGTCCGGGGGCGGGGCTTCCGTCTGGAGGGTTTCTCCCCGGACTTCCTCCACGTGGCGGGCGCCTGGCGCGACCACGAACGCTGGGCCATCACCGCGCCGACCCCGTCGTGACATGCCCCGCGTGACATGCCCCGCGCAGCGGCCACCGGCGACGGCCCGGACACGCGTACGCCCCCCCCGGCCCCTTTGCGTAATCCTGACCGGTGGTCATGCGCAGAACCCCTGTGCACCGACCCCCCAGCCGTGTTCCATTCCCCCATGGCCACCACCGTCCGACGTGTCCCGCTGACCCTCCCCGCCGCCCCCCTGGGCCCCGACAACCCCCTGCCCGCCCTGCGCGCCCCCGACGGGGTGCACGACCTGGACGAGCGCTCGCGCGAAGGGCTGCCGCGCGACATGGCCCGTCAGATCGGGTACGAGCCGCTGCGCTCCCTGCTGCCCGTCCAGATCCGCGACGGGTACGGACGACGGCGCGTGGAGCGGGAGTTCGAGGCCGTCGTCATCGACAACGGGCGGCTGCGCGCCACCGTGCTGCCCGGCCTCGGAGGGCGGATCCACTCCCTGGTCCACCTCCCCACCGGCCGTGAACTCCTCTACCGCAATCCGGTGTTCCAGCCCGCGAACTTCGCCCTCAACGGCGCCTGGTTCTCCGGCGGCATCGAGTGGAACATCGGCGCGACCGGCCACACCGCCCTGTCCTGCGCCCCGTTGCACGCCGCGCTCGTGCCCGCGCCCGACGGCGCGGTGATGGTGCGGCTGTGGGAGTGGGAGCGGCTGCGCGACCTGCCGTTCCAGGTGGACCTGTGGCT
Organism: Streptomyces katrae; assembly: GCF_000966975.1. Classification (GTDB taxonomy): domain Bacteria; phylum Actinomycetota; class Actinomycetes; order Streptomycetales; family Streptomycetaceae; genus Streptomyces; species Streptomyces katrae. The sequence continues at coordinate 9,275 of NZ_JZWV01000740.1, forward strand.
GCCGGAGGACTCCGACTTCCTCTACGTCGGGGTCCGCGTGCGCAATCCGCACGAGCGCCCCGCCGCCGTCTACTGGTGGTCCAACACCGCCGTCCCGGAGGACTCCGGGACGCGGGTCCTCGCCCCGGCTGAGGAGGCCTGGCACTTCGGGTACGAGCGGGCGCTGCGCCGGATCCCCGTGCCCAGGTGGGAGGACGCGGACCGGACCTACCCGCTGGACAGCACCTACCCGGCCGACTTCTTCTACGAGGTCGAGCCCGGGGCCGCCGCCCGCCCCTGGATCGCCGCCCTCGACGCCGACGGGCACGGCCTGGCGCAGGCCTCCACGGGGCTGCTGCGCGGGCGCAAGCTGTTCGTGTGGGGCGCGGGTCCGGGCGGCCGGCGCTGGCAGGAGTGGCTGACGGAGCCCGGCACCGGGGGCTACGCGGAGATCCAGGCGGGGCTCGCCCGGACCCAGCTGGAACACGTACGGCTCGACGCCGGGGCGGAGTTCAGCTGGCTGGAGGCGTACGGGCCGCTGTCCGCGGACCCGGCCGCGGTGCACGGCGCCGACTGGGCGGCGGCCCGCGCGGCGGCCGGTGCGGCGCTGGACGCGGCACTGCCGCCCGGCACCCTGGACGCGGCCCACGAGGCGTGGCGGCGGGCCTCCGCCGACGCCGATCCGGACGGCGGGCCGGGGGAGTGGCTGGCGCGGGGCTCGGGCTGGGGGGCGCTGGAGGTGCTGCGCGGGGGCTTCGACCTGCCCGGCACCCCCTTCCCGGAGGCCGTCCTGGAGGAGGCCCAGGAGCCGTGGCTGGCGCTGTGGCGGACCGGCGCGCACCCGGCGCCGCAGCGGGTCGTCCCGCCGGGGCCGAGCCTGGTCGCGCCGCACTGGCGGGACATGCTGGAGACCGCCCCGGCGGACCCCCTGACCGAGTACCACCTGGGCGTGGCCCAGTGGCACGCGGGGGACACCGCCCAGGCCGTACGCAGCTGGGAGCGCGGGCTGGCGCTGGCGCCGTCGCGGTGGCCGCTGCTGAGGTGCCTGGCGGTGGCGGACGCGCTGGCCGGGGATCCGGAGCGGGCGGCGGACCGGTACGCGGAGGCGTTCGAGGACCTGGCGGCGCAGAGCCGGGGCGGGGAGGCGTGGACGGCGGCGGAGTCCGCGCTCGGCCGGGAGGCCATGACCGCCCTGCTGGCGGCGGGCCGGCCCGCCGGGGCGCGGGCGGTCTGGGACCGCCTGCGGCCTGCGCTGCGGGAACAGGGGCGCTTCCGGCTGCTGGCCGCGCGGCTGCTCGCGGCGGAGGGGCATGTGGGCGCGGCCCGGCGGGTGTTCGAGGACGGCTTCGAGCCGGCGGACCTCCGGGAGGGGGAGGAGACGCTGTCGGAGGTCTGGTCGACGGTGTCGGCCGCGCCGCTGCCGCCGTCGTACGACTTCCGCATGCGCCCACCCGCGTAGCCCCCGCCCCGGACCCC
>NZ_JZWV01000741.1 GCF_000966975.1 Streptomyces katrae
TCCCCCCGCTGACCCCCGCCACCGCCGAGGCCCGGCTGCGCTGCGCGGTCTGGTGGGACACCGTCCCCGGAGCCGGCGCCTTCCACCTGGAGGCCTCCACGGACGGCACCACCTGGCAGCCCGTCCCCTTCTCCACGGTCCGCACGACGGGCGGTACCCCAGAGCAGTGGCCGGAGGGCTCGGCGGGCGGCTGGTCGGGCCGCATCTGGCACCGCCTGGAGGCCCCCCTCACCCCCTGGGCGGGCCGCCAGGTCAGGCTCCGCTTCCGCCACACCGCAACGGGCCGCTACGTGGGCCGCGGCGTCTACGTGGACGTCATCCGCGTCTCCGAACCCCGGGCCCTCCTCTTCTCCGAGGACCGTCCCGCGGACGCCGCCCGCCTCGAAACCACGGGCTGGACCCGCTCGTCGGACTAGGACGGGTCACCAGGCAGGCGGCCGGCACCCCCGGCCCTGCAACCCATGCCGGTGCTCACGCGTCGGACATCACATGGAACGGGAACAGCTCTTCTTGCTCATACCCCTGGTGATGGGTGTGGTCTTCCTCGGCTTCGGCGTGTACGGACTGCGCCGCGCCGGGGAGATTCGTCGCACGGGTGTCACCGCGGCCGGCCGGGTCGTCCGTCACCGCATCCGGCAGGACGACGACGGGGTCACCTATCACCACCCGGTCGTGGGCTGGACGACCCGGGACGGCCGAGAGTGCGAGTACCCCTCCACGCTGGGCCGCGGCGGCACCGCCACACGGGGCCTCGCCATCGGCAGCCCCGTCACGGTCCGGTACGACGAGAAGGACCCCAGCCGCTTCGCGATCCAGGGCTGGGACTCGACCACGGTCGAGACGGTGTTCACCGTGGTGGGGGCCGCTCTCACAGCCGGCGCGCTGACGATCCTCCTCCTGACCGCCTCGTGACCCTCCGTCCGCTCAAACCGGCCGGCCCGTGACCACCAGGTCGCCGTCCGGGGAGGTGAAGGAGCAGGCATCGCGGTCGGGGGCGTGGTAGTAGCCGCGGATGGTGTGCGGGCCGCGGGTCTGGAGTTCCCCGGTGGCGCCGTCGGGGACGGGGGCGCCCGTGGCGTCGACCAGGCGGATCTGGTCGCCGGGCGAGAGCGGGCGGCCGTGGGTGGTGGGGGCGGAGCCGTCCGGGCGGGTGAGGGTGAGTACGCCTTCGGGCAGGCCGAAGGCCAGCTGGACGCGGCAGTTCAGGGCCGCGCCGATCCGTTCGGCGGTCTCGCGTTCCGGGGGCGCCCCGCAGATCTGCACGAGGCGCGGCGCGGCACCCGGAAGGGGAAGGGCGTCGAGCCATCGCCGGGCGGTGCCGGCGGTCAGCGTGGTGACGGTGACCCGTTCCCGGGCGAGGGCGGGGAGGCAGACGGCCGGGTCCGGGCCGTCGGTCAGGACCACGGTTCCGCCGGCCGACAGGGTGCCGATGACGCCCGGGCCGCCCAGGGCGAGGTCGGCCTCGACGGGCAGGGCGGCCAGGTACACGTCCTCCTCGGTGAGCGACAGCAGCTCCGCGGCGGCCGTGACCTGGTGGGCGTAGTCGTCGTGGGTCCGCGGAACGAGCCCGCCGGTGCCGGAGAGCAGCAGGAACGCCACCTGGCCCGCGCTCAGCGGCAGCGCCGGTTCGGGCGGGGCGTCGAGGGAGGCCAGCGGCGCGTACTGGCAGTTCGACGGGTCGGTGGTGAGGCCGCCGTACGGGGACTCGGTGCCGGGCGTCTCATAGGTGAACACCCGCCGCAGGAAGGGCCATCGGGCGGCGATGCGGGCGGCCATCGCGGTGTGGTCGAAGCCCTCGTGCGTCGAGGGGCCGACGTAGCCGACGGCCTGGGTGAGCCGGACGAGCTCGGGCACTTCGGGCTCACGGTGGGACACCGGGCAGAACACGGGGACCAGCCCGGCCCGCATCAGCGCGAAGGCGGTGACGACGAACTCGGGAACGTTCGGCAACTGGACGACGACCCGCATCCCGGGCCGCAGCCCGCGCCCCCGGAACCCGGCGGCCATCCGGTCCGCGCGCCGGTTCAGCTGCGCGTACGTGAGCCGGGTGCCGCCGTGCACCAGCGCGGTGCGCGGCCCGTACTGCAGGGCCCAGCCGCGCAGCAGGGTGTCCAGGGTGTTGCCCTGCCAGTGGCCGGCCGCCCAGTAGTGGTCGACGAACTCCTCCGGCCAGGGCGTACAGCCGTCGAGCATCGAAGTCATGTGCCTGTCCCTCCCCCGTTGATCTTGCCCAGCCAAACCCCCCTCCCCCGGCCCGGGCAATGCGCCGTCCGGACCATCGGGGACGGGCCTCTTCGGCGGAACGTCCAACCGGTCAGTCGCAGCTGCTGCCGCTGAAGCAGAGCGCGTGCTCCAGCCCCGGGCGCGGCGGGGAGCCGGGGTGGGAGCGGTCGTGCTCGTGCTGGGCGAGGACGAGCAGGGCGGCCACCGCCGCGGCGGCCAGGAGGTGGGCGCAGGCCGTCCATCGGGCGCGGGACACCATCGCCACCACGGCGAGCACGAGCACGGCGACGAGGAACCGCGACATCCAGACGCGTCCCGCGAGTTCCGCGGCCGCGATCCGCTCGGAGTCGCCCTGGGCGGCCCATCCCTCCATGCCGTGCCCGAAGAGCCCGAGCAGGAACACGACCGCTTCGATCAGGAACAGCAGGACGGCGACGGTGACGTCCGCGCCCGTGGAGGTCCTGTTGGACCAGGGCCAGCGGCGGCGGCGCTGGGTGTCCGGGGATGCCTGTGTCATGGCCTCACCCTGCCGCTGCGATCCCGGGGCACGCATGAGTACGGGTACTCAAGGACTCCCCGGGCCAGGGTGGTATGCCGCGGGATCCTGGGCGGACGTACCGAGGACGGCATCGAGCATGCGGCGGACGGTGGAGGTGAGTTCGGCCGGGTCCGGGGTGGGGCGGGAGGGGGCGAGGGCGCCGGCCAGGCGGTCGTAGAGCAGGCCGTCCGTCCAGGCGGCCAGGAGTTCGGCGCTCTCCTGCGGGTTCGGCGCGCCCAGTGCCGCCAGGACCGCCGCCGCGCGCGCCCGTACGGCGAGCCCCGCTTCGCGCAGGTCCGGTTCCAGTTCCGGGTTCCGGGCGGCCTCCAGGCTCAGCTCGAAGCGGGCCAGTTGGCGTTCGCGGCCGGCCGTCAGCCAGTGGTGCAGCAGGGTGCCGAGCGCGCGGGCGGCCTCGTCGCGGTCGGTCGGCAGGCTCGACGGGACTTCGGAGACGTCCAGTTCGGCCAGGCGGCGGTAGCCGGCGGCGATCAGGGCGGTGCGGGTGCGGAAGTAGTACGAGGTGCTGCCCGCCGGGAGCCCGGCGGCGGCGTCGACGGCGCGGTGCGTGAGGCCGCGCAGGCCGGAGGCGGCGACGAGGCCGATGGCGGTGTCGGCGATCAGCGTGCGGCGGTCCGTGGCGGACGCGGGGCCGGCGGAGGGTTCCCGGGTGGACATGGAGTCACTCTACAGCTGTAGAGTGACCGACGAGTCCTCTACGGATGTAGAGGATCTGGAGGATCCTTCCCGAACGCAGGAGGCCGTGCCATGTCCGTACGCCAGCGCCATGCCGTCGTCGCCGGAGCCGGGATCGGCGGTCTGACCGCCGCACTGGCCCTGACCCGGCAGGGATGGAAGGTCACCGTGTGCGAGCGGGCCGAGGGGCCCTCGGCCGCCGGCGCCGGGATCGTCCTCGCCCCCAACGCGCTGCGCGCCTTCGACGCCATCGGCTTCGACCCCGCCCCCGGCCCGGGCCGCGCCCCCGCGATGGCGATGTGCCTGCGCCGCCCCGGCGGCGGCCGGCTCAACCGGGCCGATCCCGCCGCCTTGGCCGCCCGCTACGGCCGGACCCCGCTCGCCCTGCACCGGGCGGCGCTCACCGCCGCACTGGCCGCCGGGCTCCCCGAGGGCGCCCTGCGGTACGGGGCGGCCGTCACCGCCGTGGACGGGGACGAGGGGCGCGCGGTGGTCCGTACCACCGCCGGGGACCTCACCGCCGACGCCGTCGTCGCCGCCGACGGCATCCACAGCCCGCTGCGCCGCCGCCACTTCCCCCAGCACCCCGGACTGCGCTACTCCGGGGAGACCGCCTGGCGCACCGTGCTCCCCGCCGCAGCGGTGCCCGCCGGCGTCGAGGCCGCCGAGACCTGGGGGCGCGGCGAGCGCTTCGGCACGGTCCCGCTCGCCGACGGCGGGCTCTACGTGTACGCCACCGCCGTCGTCCCCGAGGGGTACCGGCCCGCCGACGTCCGCACCGAACTCCTGCGCCGCTTCGGCACCTGGCACCACCCGGTCCCCGCCCTGCTCGAGCGGACGGACCCCGCGCGGGTGCTCCAGCACGACCTGTACGACCTCGCCGCCCCGCTCCCCCGGCTGCACCACGGCCGCATCGCGTGGATCGGCGACGCCGCGCACGCCATGACCCCCAACCTGGGACAGGGCGGCTGCCAGGCCGTCGAGGACGCCGTCGTGCTGGCCCACCTCCTCGCCCGCCCCGACGTACCGGCCGCCCTGGCCGCCTACACCCGGGCCCGGCTCGCCCGGACCGACGCCATCCGGGTCCGGGCCCGCCGCGCCGGGCGGGTCGCCGCCCTGGGGCACCCGGTGGCCGTCGCGGCCCGCGACCTCGTCCTGCGGGCCGTCCCCGCCCGGGCCTCGCTGCGCGCCCTGGACGACCTGTTCAACGGCTTCGCCCTGCCCGGACGGGCCGGGTAGGCCGGGTAGGGGCCCGTGGCGGGGCCGAACGGGGCGGGGCGGAATGCCCACCGTGCCCGGGGGCGTTGAGGCTCGTTGTCGAAGTTGTTGACCATGTGATCGAAGGCCGGGAGAAGACATGACGAGCGACAGGGCGAGCGACAGGTCCGGCGGCATCGACTGGGACCACCCCACCGACCCCAAGCCGGGCAGCTGGCAGCTCGACCACCTCCGCCAGTACGTCGAGACGGACGGGGCCGAGGGCCACGAGTGGCGCGGCACCAGGACCCTCCTGCTGACCACCGTGGGCCGGGTGTCCGGCAACCCCGTCCGGACCCCGCTCATCTACGGCGAGGCCGACGGCCGCTACCTCCTGGTCGCGTCGAAGGGCGGCGCCCCCGAACACCCGCTGTGGTACCGGAACCTGAGTGCCCACCCCGAGGTCCGCATCCAGGTCGGGCCCGAGGTCATGCAGGGCACGGCCCGCACCGCGACCGCCGAGGAGCAGCGCGCCTACTGGCCGGTGATGGTCCGGGAGTGGCCGGCGTACGACGAGTACCAGGCGCAGACGGACCGGGCGATCCCGATCGTGGTGATCGAGCCGGTCCGGGCCGCCTGAGACCGGGCCGGCTGAGACCGGGCCGGACGGGCCGAGGCCGGGCCGGAGTCCGGCCCCTGCCGGGGTCAGCGGCCCAGCAGCGCCATCGCCGCGTTGTGTCCCGGGATCCCGCTGACCCCGCCGCCGCGGACCGCCCCCGCCCCGCACAGCAGGACGTTGGGGTGCTCGGTCTCCACACCCCACCGGCCCGGCCCCCCGTACGGCCAGGAGAGGTCGCGGTGGAAGATGTGCCCGCCGGGCAGGCGCAGTTCCTGCTCCAGGTCCAGCGGGGTCTTCGCCTCGATGCAGGGCCGGCCGTCGGCGTCGAAGGCCAGGCAGTCGGTGAGCGGTTCGGCGAGGTGGGCGTCGAGCTGGGCCAGGGTGGCGGTCAGCAGCACCTCGCGCGTCTGCCGGTTGTCCTTCTCGAACAGCCGGGCCGGGGTGTGCAGTCCGAAGAGGGTGAGCGTCTGGCAGCCCCGCGCGGTGAGTTCCGGCCCCAGGATCGTGGGGTCGGTCAGCGAGTGGCAGTAGATCTCCGAGGGCGGTACGGACGGCAGTTCCCCCGCGGCGGCCTCGGCATGGGCCCGCCGGAGCTGTTCGTAGCCCTCGGCGATGTGGAAGGTGCCGGAGAAGGCCTCGCGGGGGTCCACCGAGGTGTCGCGCAGCCGGGGCAGCCGGCGCAGCAGCATGTTGACCTTGAACTGGGCGCCCTCGGGGGGCCGGACGACCGGGTCCGGTTCCTCGCCGAGGAGTTCGGCCAGCGCCCTCGGGGAAGCGTTGACCAGGACGGTCCGTGCCGCGACGGTGCCTTCGCCCGTGGCCGTCCGGAAGGCGACCTCGGCCGGGGAGGTGCCGTCGGTGTGGATCCGCAGCGCCTCGTGCCCGGTGGCGATCTCCGCGCCGCCCGCGCGGGCGGCGTCGGCCAGGGCGTCCGTGAGGGCGCCCATGCCGCC
>NZ_JZWV01000742.1 GCF_000966975.1 Streptomyces katrae
CCGTGAGCGCGCCCATGCCGCCGACGGGCACGTCCCAGTCGCCGGTGCCGCCGCCGATGACGTGGTAGAGGAAGCAGCGGTTCTGGGCGAGGGAGGCGTCGTGGGCGTCGGCGAAGGTGCCGATCAGGGCGTCGGTGAGGACCACGCCGCGAACCAGGTCGTCGGCGAAGCGCTCCTCCACCGCCCGGCCGAGCGGCTCCTCGAACAGCATCCGCCAGGCCTGCTCGTCGTCGATCCGGGCCCGCAGTTCCGCCCGGGTGGGCAGGGGTTCGGTGAGCGTGGGGAAGACCCGTCCGGCGAGGCGGCCGGTGGTGGCGTAGAAGGCGCGCCAGGCCTCGTACTCCCGGTCGGATCCGGTGAGCCGGGCGAAGGATTCCCTCGTACGGTCCTCCCCGCCGCCGACGAGGAGTCCGCCGGGGCGGCCGTCCCGCTCGAAGGGCGTGTACGAGGACACCGTGCGCCGGCGCACCCGGAACCGCAGCCCCAGATCCCGGACGATCTTCCCGGGGAGCAGGGACACGAGGTAGGAGTAGCGGGAGAGCCGGGCGTCGACCCCGGCGAAGGGCCGGGTGGAGACGGCGGCTCCGCCGGTGTGCCCGAGCCGTTCCAGAACCAGGACGGAGCGGCCCGCGCGGGCCAGGTAGGCGGCGGCGACGAGGCCGTTGTGGCCGCCTCCGACGATCACCGCGTCGTACACGTCGTGCGCGAAACCCCGGGAGCTGCCTGCGTCAGCGGTCATGGCTCTTGGTAACACACCTGGCCCAGCCGCTCCAGACAGTGGGCCTCGTCGGCGTGGGCGAGGACGGTGTCGGGGTGCTCGTCGCCGAGGGAACGCTCGCGGATCCCGGACAGTTCCCGGTAGATGGGCAGCGCCTGGTCCCAGCGGCCGAGCCGGCCGAGTCCGACGGCCAGTTCGCGGCGGCTGACCAGGGTGTCCGGGCTGACCAGGGTGTCCGGGTGCTCCGCGCCCAGGGCCCTGGCGCGGGCCGCACCCACCTCGCGGGCCTCGGCCACCGCCTCCTCCCAGCGGTCGAGGCGGCCCAGGTTGACGCCGAGGACGTGCCGGGCCCGCAGGGTCTCCGGGTCGGCTGCCCCGTAGGCCCGGGTGCGGTCGCGCACCAGGGAGCGGAACAGGTCGAGGGCCTCGGCGGCGCGGCCGGTGCGGCCGAGCGCGATGCCGGTCTCGTAGCGGGCGGCGAGGGC
>NZ_JZWV01000743.1 GCF_000966975.1 Streptomyces katrae
GCGTCGGGGTGGTCCCGGCCCAGGACGCGCTCACGGGCGGCCGCGACCTGGCGGAACACGCTCAGCGCCTCGTTCCAGCGGCCGAGCCGGCCCAGGGCGTAGCCCACCTCGTACCGGGTGAGGAGCGTGTCGACGTGCTCGGGACCGAGTACGTCGGTGCGGTCGGCCGCCACCGCGGCGGCCGCCTCGTGGGCCTCGGCGTGCCGGCCGAGGGCGCCGAGGGCGCAGGCCAGGTTGTGGCGGCAGCGCAGGGTGTCGGGGTGGCGCGGGCCCATGGTGCGGATCCGGGCGGCCAGCACCGCGTGGTACCTCTCGTAGGCCTCGCCGTGGCGGCCGAGGCGGCCGAGCTCGTACGCCTCCTCCTGGCGGGCGGCCAGGGTGTCGGCGTGGTCGGGGCCGAGCACCCGCGCCCGCCCCTCGGCGACGGCCGCGTACACGGCGAGGGCCTCCTCGGGCCGGCCGGCCCGGCTGAGGGCGAACGCGCGGATGTGGCCGGCGTCGAGGGAGTCGGGCCGGCCCGGGTCGGTCGGCGCGTGTGCGGGGACGCCGGCCGGCCCGTAGGCGGCGGTGAGCCGGGTCGCCGTACCGGGAACGGGGCCGGTCGCCGGATGCCCGCCTCCGGGTACGGGGTGTTCACCGGGTACGGAATGTCCCCTGGATGCGGAATGTCCGCCGGGCGTGGGGTGGCCATCGGCAACGGCGTGGCCACCGGGCGCGGTGTGGGCGCCGAGCCCGGCGTGGGCGGGCTGCGGCAGCAGGTGGCCGC
>NZ_JZWV01000744.1 GCF_000966975.1 Streptomyces katrae
CGGCAGCGGGTGGCCGCCGGCCGGGCGGCGGGCTGCCGTCCAGGAGCCGGTGAGGACGGCCCACTCCCCGCTGGCCGGCCGGGCGTCGATGCCGGCCTTGCGCCCGGCGGTCATCCCCGCGGCCCACGCGGGCAGCGGGGCCTGGGCGCGGGCCGCGCCGCCGGGGGCGGAGCGGGCGTCGGCCAGCAGCCGGTGCAGGTGGCGGGCGTCCCCGGGCCGGTCCTCCGGGCGCTTGGCCAGCAGGTCCAGCACGATCCGCTCGAAGTACTCGGGCAGCTCGGGCCGGTGGTCACGGGGCGGCACGGGCGCGGTGTCGCGGTGGCCGACCAGCACGGACCAGGAGTCGCCCAGGTCGAACGGCGGGGCCCCGGTGGCGATCTCGTACAGGACGCAGCCCAGGGAGTAGAGGTCGCTGCGGTGGTCGACCTCTCCGCCCGCGATCTGCTCGGGCGACATGTAGTGCGGGGTGCCCATGGCCATGCCGCCGCCGGTCAGCTTCGCGGTGAAGCCGATGTCGGCGGCCAGCCGGGCGATGCCGAAGTCGCAGATCTTCACCGTGCCGTCGGTGAGCCGCATGATGTTGGCGGGCTTCAGGTCGCGGTGGACGACGCCCTGGTCGTGGGTGTAGCCGAGGGCGGCGGCCATCTGCTCGGCGATGTCGAGGACCACGTCGACGGGGAGGGGGCGCGCCTCGTTCTCCTCCATCAGCTGGCTGAGGTTCTGGCCGTCGAGGAGTTCCATGACCAGGTAGAGGGGGCCGCCGGCGGCGCTGTCGTCGCCGAAGTCGTGCACGACGGTGACGCCCCGGTGCTGGAGGGAGGCGGCCACGCGCGCCTCGCGCCGGAAACGCTCGCGCAGCACCTGGGTGAAGTGGGCGTCGTGTTCGGCGCCGACCGGCTTGAGGCACTTCACGGCCACCTGCCGGCCCAGCGACTCGTCACGGGCGCGCCACACCTCGCCCATGCCGCCGCGCCCGATCAGATCGAGCGACCGGTACCGGCCCTGGATCAGTCTGGACCGGCCCTGGATCAGTCTGGACTCCGCCATGTCTTGAAGCCGCCCCCGTCATCGTGCCCGTCGTCGTATCGCGCCCTCCCCAGCCGGTCCAGTATGGCCGCTGACTTACGCAGTGTGTACGCGGAGGGGCGGCTCCCGGGGCCCAGTCGGCGCATCGCTCTCAAGATGTGACCTGGAGGCAGCTGCCAGCGTAGACCTGCGGGAATGGTGCGCAGCACGCGGCCCGTGAGACGCAGGCGCCGAGTGACCGTGCGTGCGGGTGGTGCGGGACGGCCGTACAGCCGGTGCGCCCAGCCGGGGAGGCTGCCGTAGGCGAGTCCGGCGAGCGGACGCCACAACAGGTTTCGGCCAGGAACAAGCAGCGGGGGAACGGGCGGTGAGCGCAGGAAGGCGTCCACGGCCCGGGCGTCCGCCCCGGCGGCGAGCCGGGGGCGGACCGTCTCGAAGTACGCGGCCAGCTGCGCCGTGTCGGCGGGTGCGACGGCCGGGTCGAGGCCGACGAGGCGGGCGTTGACGCGGTTCTCGTCCACATACCGGTCGGCCTGGGCGGGAGTGAGCGGTACGCCGGACCCGCGGAGTATGTGCAGGAAGCTGTCGATCTGGGCGCAGTGCACCCACAGGAGGAGTTCGGGGTCGTCGACGCGGAACCGCTCGCCGGTGTCCGGGTCGGTGGCGGACAGCCGGCGGTGGAGGGCGCGCACATGGGCTCCGGCCCGCTCGGCGGCCCCGGTGGTGCCGTAGGTGAGGGTGCCGACGAAGTCGGCGGTGCGCAGCAGCCGCCCCCACGCGTCCTCGGCGAAGGCGGAGTTCTCCATGACCCCGCGGACGGCACGCGGGTGGAGGGCCTGGAGGTAGAGCGCGCGGACCCCGGCGATCCACATGACCGGGTCGCCGTGGCAGTGCCAGGTGACGGACCCGGGTCCGTACAGTCCCGGGTCGGCGCCCTCGTACGGAGTTCCGCTCATCGCCCGCCTCCCGCGGTCGAGCCTACCCAGCCGGGCGCGGGTCCCACCGCCCCCGCCACGGCGCGGCGCGAAACCGCCGGGTGGCGGCGCGCACCGGTGTCAGCGGTCCGTCAGGACCGGGCCCGCCGGCGTCAAGGTCCCGTCATGGGCCGTCGCCGCTGCCCCGGCCCCGGGGATAGCTTCGGTGGCACGCCCCGGACCGCCTCCCCGCAGCCCGGGGCACCCTGCCCGTTCGTCATCCGTGGTTCCCCCGGGAGGACCCCATGTGCCTGTTCACGTACGAAGACGACCCCGAGCCCGAGGAACGCGTCCCGGCCGGACCCCTGTACGTCCCGGTCCGGCCGGGTACGGGTACGGGTACCGGGCAGGTGGTGGTGCGGCTGTTCCGTACCCCGCTGGGTGCCCGTACCGCTGTCGGATTCACCCGGGCGGAGCGGCTCGCCGCCGTGCTCGCGTGCTCGGCGCGGGGCACCCGTGGATCCGGCTCTCGGAGTCGGCGCTGCGCGCGCTGGCCGAGCCGCTGGGGGCGGCGTCGCTGACCGTGGACCCGTCCCTGACCGCCCCGGCGGCCGCACCGGTGGGGGCCGGCACGGGGGCGGCCGCCGTCCCGGGCGTACCGGCTGCCGCGTCCCCCGGGGTGTCCGCCCGGGCCGCCCGGGCCGTCTGAGGGGGCCGGGACCGTCATGACCGTCGACGTGCTCTCCGAGGTCGCGGCAGGCACCGGCGACCTCTCCGTGTGGCCCGCCTCCACGGCCCGGCTCCCGCACGGCGGCCTGGCCGTCGGCGGGGTGTCGCTGGCGGAGGTCGCCCAGCGGTTCGACACCCCCGTCTACGTCCTGGACGAGGGCGAGGTGCGGGGCCGCTGCCGCACCTACCGGGACGCCTTCCCCGACGCCGAGGTGCTGTACGCCGCCAAGGCGTTCCTCTCCCGCGCGATGGCGCGCTGGGTGCGGGAGGAGGGGCTCGGCCTGGACGTGTGCTCCGCCGGTGAGCTGGAGCTGGCCGTCACCTCGGGGTTCCCGCCCGAGCGGATCGTGCTGCACGGCAACGCCAAGTCACCCCGGGACATCTCCGCCGCGCTGCGGCTCGGGGTGGGCCGGATCGTCATCGACAGCTCCTCCGAGATCGCCCGTATCGCGGCGGCCGTGGGTCCGGAGGGGCGCCAGCGGGTGCTCGTGCGGGTCGTGCCGGGGGTGGCGGCGGGCGGCCACGAGAAGGTCCGTACCGGTACGGAGGGCCAGAAGTTCGGGCTGTCCGCCGCCGACGGGAGCGCCCAGGAGGCCGTGGCCCGGATCCTGGCCCAGCCCCGGCTCGAACTCGCCGGGCTGCACTGTCACATCGGCTCCCAGATCACCACGGTGGACGCGTACCTGGTGGCCCTGGGCCGCATGGTGGAGCTGATGGCCGCCGTGCACGAGGTGCACGGGGCGGTGCTGCCCGAGCTGGACCTGGGCGGCGGGCACGGCATCGCCTACCGGCCCGGCGAGCCCGCCCTGGACCTCACCGCCCTGGCGCGGGAGCTGCGCACCGCCCTGGCGGACCGCTGCGCGGCCGTCGGCCTGCCGCTCCCCCGGCTGACGGTGGAGCCGGGGCGGGCCATCGCCGGGCCGGCGGGGGTGGCCCTGTACCGGGTGCTCGCCGTCAAGCGCTCCGGCGGGAAGCTGTTCGTGGCGGTGGACGGCGGGATGAGCGACAACCCGCGGCCGGCCCTGTACGGGGTGCGCTACGCGCCCCGGCTGGTGGGCCGGGCCTCCACGGCGGGCTGCCGTACGGCCACGGTCGTCGGCCGGCACTGCGAGGCGGGCGACGTCCTGGCGGTCGACGCCGAGCTGCCGGGGGACGTCCACCCGGGCGACCTGCTGGCCGTCCCGGTGGCCGGCGCCTACCAGCTGTCCATGGCCTCCGGCTACAACATGGTCGGCCGGCCGCCGGTGGTCGCCGTCCACGAGGGCGCGGCGCGGGTACTGGTCAGGCGCGAGACCCTGGATGACTTCCGCAGCCGGGACATCGGCGGCTGAGCCGTCCGGACCCGTACGCCCCGGCTCTGCGGGCCCCTTCGCCGGGGGGCCCGCGGGGCCGGGGCCCGTTGCGCGGTCCGCTCGAACACACGGAAGCCGCCCGGTCCCGGTATCCCCACACCGGGAGCCGGACGGCTCCTGTGACGTGCGACGGGTGCGCAGGCGCTCGGTCGTCTCGATCCGGGCCCCCCACGGGCCGGATACCGCACCCTCTGGCGGGGTTCTGCGCCCCGCCGTAGGCCGTACGCCGCGGAACTGCCATTCCGCTCCGTCGCCCCTCCAGTCTGGTGCCGTCCCGGACGTCCCCCTGACACCCTTGACGTGTTCCTTCCGTTTGTTCACCGATCCTTGACGCGCCCTTGATCTCCCCGTCGGACTCGGTATCGAACGAGGCCCCGGTTCGAGCCTGCCAGGGATGCTCGCGCCGGGACCTGCACCCCGCCGCGCCGGCCGCCCTTCAGCGGGGTTGACGGCTTGTCAGGGAAGTACCGGGCAGCGCTGATCGAGTATGCGAGGGTGGGGAAATGACGTTCGAATTCGAAGCGGAATGGGCCCGGGCGAAGGGGGAGGCCGCCATGCGCCTCGCCTCGGCCGGACCGCTGCCCGCGCCCACTCCCCAGCCGAGCCCCTCCGCGTCGCCGCACGCCGCGGACGCCGACCTCGGCCTCGTCCACGACCCCGTGCGCTCCAAGGCGTCCGCCATGCGTACGGCGAACGCCGAGGCCCGCGGCAAGTCCACCCTCGACGACGCCGAGGCCGTGGGCCGCGTCCACTCCGGATGGGCGGCCGGGCCGGCGAGCAACGACTGCGTGGGCGCCTGGCAGCGCAGGCTCCGGGAGCTCGCGGACCTGGTCGACGGCGCGGCCGACGCGCTGACCAAGGGCGCGAACGCCATCACCGGCGAGGACGCGGCGATCGGCGCCTCGCTGCGCGCGGCCGGCGGCGTGCTGGGGGACGCCTGATGGTCTCCGTATCCGAGCTGAAGCAGGCCGACCCGGGCAAGTGGCGCGCCGCGGCCGACGACGCGGTGGCCGTGGCCAAGCAGTGCGACGGCCTCGCCACCCACGCCCGCGAGGACGTGGCCCGCACGGTGAACCGCTGCTGGGTCGGCGAGTCGGGCCGGGCCGCCACGGAACGCTTCGTGAAGCACGCCGACGACTACGAGACCTCCGCGGTGGCCCTGCGGGCGATGGCCAAGGTCTACGACGACCTCGCGGACGCGATCACGGCGGCGCAGCGGGACCTCAACAGCGCCCTGGACTACGCCCGCACGCACGACCTGAAGGTCGAGGAAAGCGGCCGGGTCCAGCTGTCCCACCCGGTCATGGCGCCTCCGGGCAGCACCGAGCACCTCGAACCGGCGAACCACGCACAGGGGATCATCGTCGAGGCCCTCCGCCAGGCGGCCCAGGCCGACACGGAAGCGGCACGCGCCCTGCGCACCATCGAGGGTCTCACCGCGATCTCGGACCCGAAGCTGGCCAAGGAGGCCCTGACCCCCGGCTCCCCGCTCGCCATCGCCCTCGCCCTGTCCGGCGGCGTCGACGGCCTGCACCCGATCAACGTCTCCCCGGCGCAGTTCGCGGCGGTGAACCGGGCGTCGGCCGAGACGGGCATCAGCCGGAAGCTGCTGCTGGCGATCCTGTGGCAGGAACAGCAGTGGTACCAGAACTTCAGCCCCGGCCTCACTGGCCCGCTGCCCGTGGGCGGCAGGGTCTTCGACTGGACGTTGCAGCAGACCATCAAGCCGGACAAGTCCCTCGGCATCACGCACATGAAGCCGGAGACGGCACGGGATGTGATGCATCGGAACCAGACGGCCTTCACCCTGCCGGACGGCACCTTCCTCGGTGATCTCGGAGACGCGGAACTGACCAAGTACATCGAGGAAAATCCCAACGAGGACATTCGGCTGAGTGCGTATCACCTCAGCGACCTGGAACGGAATCGCTACGGGGCGAGGACCGACAAACAGCTCTTCACGCTGTACGCGGCGGACACCCCTGAGGTGCGGGAGCTGAACGAGCGGTACGGCGACGAGTCGAGCAGTCGCGGTGGCGACATCAGGACTCGGGGTGAGCACTGGGACAAGGTGGAGCCGCACCTCGACGACGCGATGGCCTGGTACGCGCTCACGGACGAACAACGGGCCACCGCCATGCGCCAGCTCGAATCGCAGACCCCGGCCGGACACCACGTCTCCATCGACCCGATCTACCATGAGGGCGGCGGGCCGAGCACCGGCACGGGCACCGGTCCGGCGGAACCCGGCACCCCCTCCCCCGGCCCGGGACCGGCCCCGCAGCCGCCGAGGAGCCACTGACCCATGGGCACACGGAAGTCCATCCTGCTGTTGACCTTGCTGCTGACGCTGAGCGGCTGCGGTCTCGTCGGTGGCGACCGGGGGCCACGCCCCCGGACACCGATGCCGAGCCAGGTGCCGACGGGTCCTGTGTACGCGTCGGTCGATGACGTGATCACGGCCCTCGGGAGGGGCGGGTTCGACTGCAAGGTGACCCTGCGGAACGAGAACAAGTTCGGCTCGGACGCCACGTGCGAGGTTCAGCACCGCCAGACGACCGTCTACAACAAGATCTCGGTGCTGAGCACATCCCGGTTCAGCCGGGATGAGGTCGGAGATTCGATCGCGACGGGGCGCCGGGCGTACGGGCAGACCTTCGTCGCCGCCGGCAACTGGTTCATCTGGGTGTCGCCCAGCGTCTACGCCCACGACATGGCCGCCGCCCTGCCCGGCTCCGTGGTCCTGGAACCCCTGCCACTGAAGGAAAAGTAGACGGTCCGTCAGCGGCGGACCCTTGGCATGCCCAGGCCGATCCAGGAGATGATCTCGCGCTGGATCTCGTTGTTGCCGCCGCCGAAGGTGAAGATCACGGCGCTGCGGTAGCCGCGTTCGAGTTCGCCGTGGAGGACCGCGCCCGCCGAGCCGTCCTTGAGGGCGCCCGCCGCGCCGACCACCTCCATCAGCCAGGCGTACGCGTCGCGGCGGGCCTCGGAGCCGTAGACCTTGACGGCGGAGGCGTCCTGGGGGGTGAGGGTGCCGGACTGGACGGCGTTCACCATCTGCCAGTTGAGGAGCTTCATCGCGTCCAGCCGGGCGTGGGTGCGGGCCAGCCGGGCGCGCACCCACGCCAGGTCGATGACGCGTCGGCCGTCGGCGAGCTTGGTCTCCGCGGCCCAGCGCTGGACGTCGTGGAGGGCGCGGATGGCCATCGTGCCGTGGGCGGCGAGGGTGACGCGCTCGTGGTTGAGCTGGTTGGTGATCAGGCGCCAGCCCTTGTTCTCCTGGCCGACGCGGCGGCTCGCGGGGACGCGGATGTCCTCGTAGTAGCTGGCGGTGGTGTCGTGCGAGGCGAGGGTGTTGATGAGGGTGCAGGAGTAGCCGGGGTCGGAGGTCGGGACCAGGAGCATCGTGATGCCCTTGTGCGCGGGGGCGTCCGGATCGGTGCGGACGGCGAGCCACACCCAGTCGGCGGTGTCGCCGTTGGTGGTCCAGATCTTCTGGCCGTTGACCACGTACGTACCGGTCTCCTCGTCGCCCTCGCGGACGGCCTTGCACGTGAGGGCGGCGAGGTCGGTGCCGGCGCCGGGCTCGCTGTAGCCGATGGCGAAGTCGATCTCGCCGGAGAGGATCCTCGGGAGGAAGTACGCCTTCTGCTCGTCGGTGCCGAACTGCATCAGGGTCGGGCCGACCGTGTTGAGCGCCATCAGCGGCAGCGGGACGACGGCCTGCGCGGCCTCGTCGAAGAAGATGAACTGGTCCATGGGCGACATGCCGCGGCCGCCGTACTCCTTCGGCCAGCCGACGCCGAGCCAGCCGTCCGCGCCGAGGCGGCGGATGGTCTCGCGGTAGAAGCGCTTCTGCGCGGCCGGGTCCTCGTAGCGGGCGTAGACGTCCTGGGGGACGAGCTCGGCGAAGTAGGCACGCAGTTCGGCGCGCAACTGCTGCTGCTCGGGCGTGTATTCGAGGTGCACGGCCCCTCCGGGATCCTCGCGGTCCAGCCGGTCGCTGCGAACGGCGGCGGTCAGAGTAGAACCCGTTACAGGAATAGGGAAGGGGGGTGGAGGGACGGGGGAACCCCCTCGGCGAAGGCGCGCGCGGACGCCCGGCCGGAGCCGGGCGTCGGACTTCCCCTGTGGGCGCGTCAGTTCAGTACGGCGATCATGGCCTCGGCCGTCGCCGCCATCGCCGTCCGCGCGGCGGTGAGGTAGGGGCGGGGGTCGGCCCCGGTCAGGTGGGTGCGGATGGCCTCCGTCATGGCCACGTTGAGCGCGGTGCCGATGTTGACCTTGCGGATGCCCCCGGCGACCGCCGCGGCGAGTTCCGCGTCCGGCAGCCCGGAGGAGCCGTGCAGCACCAGCGGTACGTCCACCGTCTTGGCCAGCCGCGCCAGCAGCGCGTGGTCGAGGGAGGCGGTCCTGCTGGTCATGGCGTGCGTACTGCCGATGGCCACGGCCAGGGCGTCCACCCCGGAGTCGGCGACGAAGCGCCGCGCCTCGTCCGGGTCGGTACGGGCGCCCGGCGCGTGCGGGTCCAGCGGGGCGGCCCCGTTCTTCCCGCCGACCTCGCCCAGCTCCGCCTCGATCCACAGCCCGTTCGCGTGCGCCCAGTCGGCGGCGGACCGGGTGGCCTCCAGGTTCTCGGCGTAGGGCAGGTGCGCCGCGTCGTACATCACGGACCCGAACCCGGCGTCCGCTGCCTGCCGCAGCAGGTCGGGGCTCTTGACGTGGTCGAGGTGCAGCCCGACGGGCACCCGGGCGGCCTCGGCGCAGGCGGCGGCGGCCCGGCTGATGGGCAGCAGCGCGCCGCCGCGGAACTTCACCGCGTTCTCGCTGAGTTGGAGGATCACGGGCGTACCGGCCCGCTCCGCCCCCTCGACCACGGCTTCGGCGTGCTCCAGGGTGATCACGTTGAAGGCGGCGACGGCCCGGCCCGCGGCGGCCGCCTCCGCGACGAGGACCCCGGCGGGGGCGAGGCTCATCGGACCGCCCCCTCGGCGCCGGTGAGGATCACCGAGCGGGTGAGGTTGCGGGGCGCGTCCGGGTCCAGCCCCCGCACCGCGGCCACCGCCACGGCCAGCCGGTGCACCCTCACCAGCTCGGCGAGCGGGTCGAGCCCGCCGTCCACCCACTCGGCGCCCGTGCCCAGCACCTGCTCGGCGATGCCCTCCGGGGTGCCGCCCAGCGACCAGGTCACCGAGCCGGGGCCGGTGACGCTGACCGGGCCGTGCCGGTACTCCATTGCCGGGTAGGCCTCGGCCCACGACAGCGAGGCCTCGCGCATCTTCAGGGCGGCCTCGTGGGCCAGGCCCACGCTCCACCCCCGCCCGAGGAAGGTGAACTGCCCCCGCGCCTCCAGCCCGGCGGGCAGGGGCCCGGCCAGCGCGGCCCGTCCGTCGGCGACCACGTCCGGGGTGTGCGCGCCCACGTGGGCCCGGAGCAGGGTGAGGGCGGTGGTGGCGAAGCGGGTCTGGACGACGGACCGCTCGTCGGCGAAGTCCAGCACGACCAGTTCCCCGGCGAGGCCGGCCACCGGCGTGTCCGGGTCGCCGACGACCGCGGTGGCCGGGATCCCCGCCTCCCGCAGTCCGGACAGCAGGTCCAGCACCTCGGTGGTGGTCCCGGACCGGGTCAGCGCCACCACCCGGTCGTAGCGGCGGTGGCGGGGGAACTCCGAGGCGGGGAAGGCGTCGGTCTCCCCCTGCCCGGCCTCCTCGCGCAGGGCGGCGGCCGCCTGGGCCATGTAGTACGAGGTCCCGCACCCCACGATCGCGGTACGCTCCCCCGGCTTCGGCAGCACCGCCCGGTGGGCCGGGGCCAGTTCGGCCGCCCGTTCCCAGCTCTCGGGCTGCGTGGCCAACTCGTACGCGACGTGACTCATGCGGGCTCCCTGCGCGTTGGATGCGTCATCCTGGCGGTTCCTGCGTGCTGTTGCTACGTGCCGTGTTGCGTGTTCCTGCAAGGTAGCGGGCTGTTTCGCGCAACTTCAAGCATCGACGGGATGTTCGCCTCGGCTAGTGTCGACGGCGGGTCCGGGGAAGAGGACCGGGGACGAAACGGGAGGGGCGCCATGACCCGCACGGAACGCTGGCAGAGACTGCTGGACCTGCTGGTGGAGCGGGACGGGCTGGAGGTGGAACCCGCCGCCGAGGCGCTCGGTGTGTCCGCCGCCACCATCCGCCGCGACCTCGACCAGCTGGCGGAACAGCAGCTGCTGGTGCGCACCCGAGGCGGGGCGGTGCCGCACGGGGTCTCGTACGAACTCCCCCTGCGCTACCGGACCTCGCGCCGGGCAGCCGAGAAGCGGCGGATCAGCGAGGCCGTCGCGGCGCTGATCACACCGGGCGAGGTGGTCGGTCTGACGGGCGGCACCACCACGACGGAAGTGGCCCGCGCCCTCGCGGCCCGCCCGGACCTGGCCGCCGGCTCCCCCGCGCTCACGGTGGTCACCAACGCCCTCAACATCGCGGGCGAACTGGTGATCCGGCCCCAGTTCAAGATCGTGCTGACGGGCGGGGTGGCCCGCCCGCAGTCGTACGAACTCACCGGCCCTCTGGCCCAGCAGACGCTCGGTCAGCTCACCGTGGACACGGCGGTCGTCGGCGTCGACGCCTTCGACCCGGCGGACGGCGCGG
>NZ_JZWV01000745.1 GCF_000966975.1 Streptomyces katrae
CACCACCCCTGTCCCCACCCCTCCCCCGACGGCGAACCCGTCCACCGAGCGCCTCCTGCGCGTCACCCGCAGCGGCGGTTTCGCGGGACGGACCCGGACCCTCCTCGTCAACGGGGACGGGTCCTGGACCCTCCTCGGCGAGCAGGACAAGGACCTGCGGAAGGGCCGGCTCAGCCCCTCCGCACTGGAGGATCTGCGCACCGCGCTCCGCGAGGCCGACTTCGCGCACCTGCCCCGCACCGCGACCGCCGATCCGCCGGTGTACGACGGGTTCACGTACTCCTTCGTCCATGGCGGTTTCGAGGTGTCGGCCGACCAGACGGCGCTGCCTGCGGCCCTGTCCCGGGTGCTGGGGGCCCTGCCCGGATTCGACGCCGCCTGAGGAATCCAGGATGAATCTCTGATTCCGGATGCCGTCGGGTCCTGTCCGAACCCTCCATGGCCGCAGGCCGGTGCCTCCTCTACGCTGCACCCCAGCCATCACGCGGATCATCAGGGGCGGGACATGGAACAGACGCACACCACCCACAACGGCGCCGCGGCCACTCCAGGTGCCCAGCGGCGCGTGCTGGTGGTCGAGGACGACCGCACCATCGCCGACGCCATCTCGGCCCGGCTGCGGGCCGAGGGCTTCCAGGTGCAGACGGCCTACGACGGGCCTGCCGCCGTCGCGGCCGCCGAGAGCTGGCTGCCCGAGCTGCTGGTGCTGGACGTCATGCGACGGGCTGGAGGTGTGCCGGCGGGTGCAGGCGCAGCGGCCGGTCCCGGTGCTGATGCTGACCGCCCGGGACGACGAGACCGACATGCTGGTGGGTCTCGGGGTCGGGGCGGACGACTACATGACGAAGCCGTTCTCCATGCGCGAGCTGGCGGCACGGGTGCACGTGCTGCTGCGCCGGGTGGAGCGGGCCACGCAGGCCGCGACCGCCCCGCGCGGGGCGACCCTGCGGCTGGGCGACCTGGAGATCGACCACGCGCAGCGGCGGGTCCGCGTCCAGGCCGAGGACGTGCACCTGACGCCGACCGAGTTCGACCTGCTGGTGTGCCTGGCCGGGACCCCGCGGGCGGTGCTGTCGCGGGAGCAGCTGCTGGCGGAGGTGTGGGACTGGGCGGACGCCTCGGGCACCCGTACGGTCGACAGCCACATCAAGGCCCTGCGCCGGAAGATCGGGGCGGAGCGGATCCGTACGGTCCACGGCGTCGGGTACGCCCTGGAGACCCCGGCGCAGTCGTGAGCGGGGGTCGCCCCGACGGGGGGCTCCGGCCCTTCTCGCCGTTCTCGATCAAGACGAAGCTGGGCACGCTCGTCGTGGTCTCGGTGTTCATCACCACCGGTCTGCTGATGGTGGCGCTGCGCACGGACACCGAGGTGCGGTTCATCACGGTCTTCTCGGTGATCGCCTCGATGCTGATCACCCAGTTCGTGGCGCACGGTCTGACGGCGCCGCTGGACGAGATGACGACGGTCGCCCGGGCGATCTCGCACGGGGACTACACGCGCCGGGTGAGCGGGGCGGGGCGCCGTGACGAACTGGGTGATCTGGCGTCGACGATCAACCGGATGGCCGGTGATCTGGAGGCCGAGGACAGGCACCGTCGAGAGCTGGTCGCGAACGTCTCGCACGAGCTCCGGACTCCGATCGCGGGTTTGCGGGCGGTGCTGGAGAACGTGGTGGACGGGGTCTCGGAGGCCGATCCGGAGACCATGCGGACGATGCTGAAGCAGACGGAGCGGCTCGGCCGGCTGGTGGAGACGCTGCTGGACCTGTCCCGGGTGGACAACGGGGTGGTGCCGTTGAAGGCCCGCCGGTTCGAGGTGTGGCCGTACCTGTCGGGGGTGCTGAAGGAGTCGGGGCTCGCGGCCGCGGGGCGGCCGGGGCTGGCTTCCGGTTCGGGCGGGCACACCCGTAACGACGTGCATCTCCACTTGGACGTGCATCCTCCGGAGCTGACCGCGTACGCGGATGCGGAGCGGCTGCACCAGGTGGTGGCCAACCTGATCGACAACGCGGTCAAGCACAGTCCGGCGCACGGCCGGGTCACGGTGCGGGCGCGGGCCGGGGACACGCCCGGGAGCCTGGCGCTGGAGGTCCTGGACGAGGGGCCGGGGATTCCGGAGGCGGAGCGGCACCGGGTCTTCGAGCGGTTCAACCGCGGGGCCTCGGGCGGCGGCGACGGGGGCACGGGGCTGGGGCTGGCGATCGCCCGCTGGGCCGTTGGCCTGCACGGAGGGGAGATCCGCGTGGCCGAATCGTCACGTGGTTGCCGAATCCTTGTCACCCTTCCGGGCAGCTCGCAGGTGCTGTCTTGACGTAGGGTTCGAGTGGGAAGGACATGATCTCGGCCACACGTGCCCGGGGTCGGCAGGGGTGCGAGGCCTTGGGGGTCGCAACCTCGCTGCCCCCTACCCGAACCACGCTTGTTTCCCGCCATTCCACGTGGCGAAACCCGCCGTTCGGTGTGACCTGCGCGACGGAAGTCCCGCCCGGCCTGCATTGCACCGCCCGGGAGGCGTAGCCTTTATTCCCGCTGTCCATACCTTGTGAAGCGGAAGAGGGCGGTTGCCGCCGTGTCGCCACAGTCCCCCAGTAACCCGAGCACCACGACCGACGCAGCAGAGGGCGGGAAGAACCCCGCCTCAGGCTTCGGCGCGAATGAGTGGCTCGTCGACGAGATCTACCAGCAGTACCTCCAGGACCCGAACTCGGTCGACCGGGCCTGGTGGGACTTCTTCGCCGACTACAAGCCGGGGGGCGCTGCCGCTCCGGTGAAGTCTGACGGCCCCGGTCCCGAGAAGTCCACGACGACGGATGGCGCCTCCGCACAGGCCGCCACCGCCCCCGTCGGGA
The DNA here is from genome assembly GCF_000966975.1 of Streptomyces katrae. Lineage (GTDB taxonomy): Bacteria > Actinomycetota > Actinomycetes > Streptomycetales > Streptomycetaceae > Streptomyces > Streptomyces katrae. The sequence goes on from NZ_JZWV01000745.1 coordinate 2,850, forward strand.
TCCCGCAGGCCGCCGACGCCGCCACGGGGGCGGCGCCCGCCGCGTCTGCCCCCGCCGCGACCACACCCGTGTCAGCTCCTTCCCCTGCTCCTGCCACTCCCTCTGGTGCCCCTGCTGTGACTGTCACCCCTCAGGCCCCGGCCGCCGCACCGGCCGCGCCCGCCCCTCAGGCTCCGGCTCCGGCCGCCACCACCCCGGCTCAGAAGGCCGCGCCCGCCACCGAGGCCCCGCAGGGCCCCGAGCTGGTGACGCTCCGCGGCCCCGCCGCCGCCGTGGCCAAGAACATGAACGCCTCCCTCGACGTCCCGACGGCCACGTCCGTCCGCGCCGTCCCGGTGAAGCTGCTGTTCGACAACCGCATCGTCATCAACAACCACCTCAAGCGCGCCCGCGGTGGGAAGATCTCCTTCACCCACCTCATCGGCTACGCGATGGTGCAGGCCATCAAGGCCATGCCGTCGATGAACTACTCCTTCCAGGAGAAGGACGGCAAGCCGACCCTGGTCAAGCCGGAGCACGTGAACTTCGGCCTCGCGATCGACCTGGTCAAGCCGAACGGCGACCGCCAGCTCGTCGTCGCCGGCATCAAGAAGGCCGAGACCCTGAACTTCTTCGAGTTCTGGCAGGCCTACGAGGACATCGTCCGCCGCGCCCGCGTCGGCAAGCTGACGATGGACGACTTCACCGGCGTCACGGTCTCCCTGACCAACCCCGGCGGCCTGGGCACCGTGCACTCCGTGCCCCGCCTGATGCCCGGACAGTCGGTCATCATGGGCGTCGGCTCCATGGACTACCCCGCCGAGTTCCAGGGCACCTCGCAGGACACCCTGAACAAGCTGGGCATCTCCAAGGTCATGACCCTGACCTCGACCTACGACCACCGGGTCATCCAGGGCGCGGCCTCCGGCGAGTTCCTGCGCATCGTCGCGAACTTCCTGCTCGGCGAGGACGGCTTCTACGACAGCGTCTTCGAGTCGCTGCGGATCCCGTACGAGCCGGTCCGCTGGATGCGCGACATCGACGCCTCGCACGACGACGACGTCACGAAGGCCGCCCGCGTCTTCGAGCTGATCCACTCCTACCGGGTCCGCGGCCACGTCATGGCCGACACCGACCCGCTGGAGTACAAGCAGCGCAAGCACCCCGACCTCGACATCACCGAGCACGGCCTCACCCTGTGGGACCTGGAGCGCGAGTTCGCCGTCGGCGGCTTCGCCGGCAAGTCGATGATGAAGCTGCGCGACATCCTCGGCGTGCTGCGCGACTCGTACTGCCGCACCACCGGCGTCGAGTTCATGCACATCCAGGACCCGAAGCAGCGCCGCTGGATCCAGGACCGCATCGAGCGCGCGCACTCCAAGCCGGAGCGCGAGGAGCAGCTGCGCATCCTGCGCCGCCTGAACGCGGCGGAGGCCTTCGAGACCTTCCTGCAGACGAAGTATGTCGGCCAGAAGCGCTTCTCGCTGGAGGGCGGCGCGTCCGTCATCCCGCTGCTCGACGCCGTCATCGACTCGGCCGCCGAGGCCCGCCTCGACGAGGTCGTCATCGGCATGGCCCACCGCGGCCGCCTGAACGTCCTGGCGAACATCGTCGGCAAGTCGTACGCGCAGATCTTCCGCGAGTTCGAGGGCAACCTCGACCCGAAGTCCATGCACGGCTCCGGCGACGTCAAGTACCACCTGGGCGCCGAGGGCACGTTCACGGGCCTGGACGGGGAGCAGATCAAGGTCTCGCTCGTCGCCAACCCCTCGCACCTGGAGGCCGTTGACCCGGTCCTGGAGGGTGTCGCCCGCGCGAAGCAGGACGTCATCGGCAAGGCCGGCACGGACTTCACCGTCCTGCCCGTCGCCCTGCACGGCGACGCCGCGTTCGCCGGCCAGGGCGTGGTCGCCGAGACGCTGAACATGTCGCAGCTGCGCGGCTACCGCACCGGCGGCACCGTCCACGTCGTCATCAACAACCAGGTCGGTTTCACCGCCGCCCCGGAGTCCTCGCGTTCGTCGATGTACGCGACCGACGTGGCCCGCATGATCGAGGCGCCGATCTTCCACGTGAACGGCGACGACCCGGAGGCCGTGGTCCGCGTCGCGCGGCTGGCCTTCGAGTTCCGCCAGGCGTTCAACAAGGACGTCGTGATCGACCTCATCTGCTACCGCCGCCGCGGTCACAACGAGTCGGACAACCCGGCGTTCACGCAGCCGCTGATGTACGACCTGATCGACAAGAAGCGCTCGGTGCGCAAGCTGTACACCGAGTCCCTCATCGGTCGCGGCGACATCACGCTGGAAGAGGCCGAGCAGGCGCTGCAGGACTTCCAGGGCCAGCTGGAGAAGGTCTTCGCGGAGGTCCGCGAGGCCGCCACGCAGCCCGCGGGCGCCCCCGTCGCGCCGGCGCAGACCGCTCAGGAGTTCCCGGTCGCGGTGAACACCGCGATCTCGCAGGACGTCGTCAAGCGGATCGCCGAGTCCCAGGTCAACATCCCCGAGGGCCACACGGTCCACCCGCGTCTGCTGCCGCAGCTGCAGCGCCGCGCGGCGATGATCGACGACGGCACCATCGACTGGGGCATGGGCGAGACCCTGGCCTTCGGTTCGCTGCTGATGGAGGGCACCCCGGTCCGCCTGTCCGGCCAGGACTCCCGCCGCGGCACCTTCGGCCAGCGCCACGCGGTCCTCATCGACCGGGAGACCGGCAAGGACTACACGCCGCTGCAGCACCTGTCGGACGACCAGGCCCGCTACAACGTCTACGACTCGCTGCTCTCCGAGTACGCGGCCATGGGCTTCGAGTACGGCTACTCGCTGGCCCGTCCGGACGCGCTGGTGCTGTGGGAGGCCCAGTTCGGTGACTTCGTCAACGGCGCGCAGACCGTCGTCGACGAGTTCATCTCCTCGGCCGAGCAGAAGTGGGGCCAGACCTCCGGCGTCACGCTGCTGCTGCCGCACGGCTACGAGGGCCAGGGCCCGGACCACTCGTCCGCCCGCCCGGAGCGCTTCCTGCAGCTGTGCGCGCAGAACAACATGACGGTCGCGATGCCGACCCTGCCGTCGAACTACTTCCACCTGCTGCGCTGGCAGGTCCACAACCCGCACCACAAGCCGCTGGTCGTCTTCACCCCGAAGTCGATGCTGCGTCTGAAGGCGGCGGCGTCGAAGGCGGAGGAGTTCACGAGCGGTTCGTTCCGTCCGGTCATCGGGGACACCACGGTCGACCCGAGCGCCGTCCGCAAGGTCGTCTTCTGCGCGGGCAAGGTCTACTACGACCTGGAGGCCGAGCGGGAGAAGCGCGGCATCACCGACACGGCGATCATCCGCATCGAGCGGCTGTACCCGCTGCCGGGCGCGGAACTCCAGGCGGAGATCGCCAAGTTCCCGAACGCGGCGAAGTACATCTGGGCGCAGGAGGAGCCGGCGAACCAGGGTGCGTGGCCGTTCATCGCGCTGAACCTGATCGACCACCTCGACCTGGCGGTCGGCGCGGACATCCCGGCGGGCGAGCGACTGCGGCGCATCTCGCGCCCGCACGGTTCGTCCCCGGCGGTGGGCTCCGCGAAGCGCCACCAGGCGGAGCAGCAGCTGCTGATGAACGAGGTCTTCGAGGCGTAGTCGCTGACGCGACCTGCACGGAGACGGAAGGCCCGGCCCCCACTCGGTGGGGCCGGGCCTTCCGGCACATCCAGCCTCGCCGGCGATTGAGGGCGGGGTCCGGGGCGGACCCCCAGCAGCGGCGCCCCGCCCGGCGTGCCCGTACCGCCCGGCCAGGGCTACGGCTGCGGTTCGAAGTCCCAGTAGGGCCTCGTCTGCTGGCGGGCCGAGACCGTGTGGACGTGTTGGGGGCCCAGGGTGCGGGTGAGGGCCTTGAGGCCGGCGTCCTCGTGTTTGGCGGCCTCCGCGTCCTCCCGTACCGAGCGGAGGTCGGCGGCCAGGGCGATCTGGGCGCTGAGGGTCATGGGGTGGTCGGGGCCGAGGACCTGTTCGGTGGCGCGCAGCGTCTCGCGGCTGAGTTCGAGGGCGGAGTCCAGGCGGCCGGTGATGTTGCGGTGGCCGGTGGCGTTGAGGGCGCAGCCCAGGGTCCAGGGGTGGCGGTCGCCGAGGGCGCCGCGCATGCCGACGAGGGCCTGTTCGGCCAGGTTCAGGGCCTCGTTGCGTTCGCCCTGGGCACGCAGCACCAGGGCCAGGTTGCCGACGGTGCCGATGCTGTAGGGGTGGGCGAGGCCCAGCTGTGTCTGGTAGCCGCGGACGACCTCCTCGGAGATCCGGCGGGCCTCCTCGATGTCCCCGTACTCGCGCAGGTAGGTGGCGTAGTCGGAGGCGACCATCAGGGTCCAGGGGAACTCGGCGCCGAAGACGCGGGTGGAGCGTTCCAGGACGCTGCGCAGGCGGGCGCCGGCGCCGGGGATGTCGCCGGTGCGGCGCAGGCACTGGCCGAGGTTGTGTTCGGCGCGCAGGGTCTGCGGGTGGTTGGCGCCGAGGACCTGGAGGTGCAGTTTGAGGCCCTGTTCCTGGCGGGCGAGCGCTTCGCGGTAGCGGCCCATGAGGCGCAGGCCCATGGCGCAGCCGATGCCGGAGGAGAGGGTGGCGATGTGCCGGACGCGCAGGACGCGTTCGCGGCGGCGCAGGGTGTCCAGGTCGGTGTCGTAGGCCTCCTGGTAGCGGCCGAGGAGGCGCAGGGCGACGGCGACGTTGTTCTGGGCGTTCAGGGTGGTGGCGTCGTCCTCGCCGAGGAGTTCGCGGTAGCTGGTGAAGGCGTGTTCGAGGAGGGCGCGGGCCTGGTCGAACTTGGCGGTGCTGAGCAGGACGCCGGCGTAGGTGCTGGTGGCGCGGAGGGTCTCCAGGTCGCGGTCGCCGCGTTCGGCGGTGAGCCGGTCGGCGACCTGGCGGGCGAGGGCCTCGGCCTGGCGGAAGTGGCCGAGCATGCGCAGGGCGCCGCCGTAGTGGTAGCTGAGTTCGCGGACCTGGTCGTGGTCGTCGCCGAGCATGGCCCGCCAGACGTGGTCGGTCTGTTCGGCCAGGCGCAGGCAGGTGCGGTATTCGCCGGCCAGGATCAGGAAGCGCAGGCAGTGCAGCAGGAAGTTCTGGATGCGGGGGTTGGTGCTGGTCAGCACCCCGGCGGGTTCCAGGTGGGGGATGAGTTCGGCGTAGCGGGGCCAGAGCCGGGAGTCGGTGGGGCGGCCGGGGTCGGCGGCGGCGAGGACCTGGCGGACGGCGCGGGAGAGCTGGTCGGCCTCGTCCTCGGCGAGGTTCTCACGGACGATGTTGTGGACCATGCGGTGCAGCTGGACGGTCTCCAGGCCGCCGCCCTCCTCGACGGACAGGTCGGAGTACTCCAGGCGGACGACGGAGAACTGGACGAGTTTGTTGAGGGCGGCGTTCCAGCGGATCTGGTCGTTGACGATGCCCGCGAGGTGTTCGGGGACGTCCTCGGCGGGGAACTCGCGCAGCAGCCGCAGCGGGACCCGGCCGGGGGCGAAGAAGACGAACAGCCGTAGCAGGGCGAGGGCGTCGGGGAAGTTCTCGCGGACGTTGTTGAGGAGTATCGCCAGGGCGGTCGGGAAGGGCAGCGGGTAGTCGTCGGAGAGGGTGACGGCCTCGTGGGAGTCGAGGCGGCGCTGGAGGAGGGCGAGGTACTCGCCGACGCCGAGCGGGGAGTCGGCGAGCCAGCCGGCGGTCTGGTCGAGGGCGAGGGGGTAGTCCTCCAGGGCCTCGGCGAGCTGGTCGGCCTCCTCGCCGGTGAGGCGGCGGGCCCGGCGGCGGATGAAGGTGATGGACTCGGGGCGGGCGTAGAGGGGGACCTCGACGAGGCTGGTGTGGCGGGCGGCCCATTCGCGGTTGCGGTGATGATGACGTCGCCGGCGCCGGAGGGCAGCAGGTCGGTGAGGTCGTCGGGGTTGTCGCAGCCGTCGAAGACCACCAGCCAGCGGTGGTACGGGGAGCCGCGCCGCAGGGCCTCCAGGACGGCGCGGATCTGCTCGCCGTAGCTGCCGGCGCCGCGTGGCAGGCCGAGTTCGGGGGCGAGGTCGGCGAGGCGTTCGCGGAGGGTGGGGCGGTCCTCGGCGGGGACCCACCAGACGACGTCGTACTCGGAGGCGAAGCGGTAGGCGTACTCGGTGGCGACCTGGGTCTTGCCCACGCCGGACAGTCCCAGGAGGGTGACGGTGGAGGCGCCGGGCGGGGCTTCGGTGAGGGCGTCGCGCAGTCGGCCGATGACGTCGTTGCGTCCGGTGAAGCGGGGGTTCCGGCGCGGGACGCGGCCCCAGATCTCGGGCGGGTCGTTGGGGAAACGGGGGCCTCGGCGGCCGCTCTCGGTGCCGATCCGGTCGGTGGGCAGGTCGAGGCGGCGCAGGACGCGGTACTCGGCCTCGTAGGCGTCCAGGCCCCACAGGTCGGTCTTCTCCAGGGTGGCGACGGCGCTGGGCAGCGGGGCGTCGGTGAGGCAGACGGCGGCGAACCGGTCGGGGTGGGCGGCGGTGACGGTGCGCAGGGCGGCGTTCCACTCCTCGTCGGTATGGGTGCCCACGGAGAAATAGCGTTCGCTGAGCACGACGAGGACCTTGCCGCCCGCACGGGCGAGGTCGTCGAGGGCCTCGGTGATGCCGGGCCCGGTCTGCGGGTCCCAGCGCTGGAGGGCGACGCGGTGGCCGTGCTCCTCCAGGCGGTGGGCGATCCACGCCGCCCAGGGGCGGTTGAAGCCGGCGAAGCTGATGACGAAGCGCTGGGTCTGGGCGGCTCCGTCGCGGTCGTGGCGCGTACCGGTACCGGTCATGCGGCCGTCTCCCTGGGGTGTCCGGGCGGTGGACGGGTGCGGGGCGGTGCGGGGGCGCTGCCGCGGGCCGGGGGTGCCACGGCGGCGGGGCTTGAAAGGTACCGCAGCGGACGGCCCGTCAGGCCCCTGTGGACGCGGCGAGTTCGGGGTGCGCCGCGCACCAGGCGAGGCGTTCGCGTTCGAGGGCGCGGCGGGCGGTGGCGTACCGGTCGCCGGGCGGCGGCAGCTCGTCCATGGCCCGTTCGGCGTCGGTCATGCCGTCGACGAACTCCCGGCCGGCGAGGGTCAGTCGGGGGTGGTCGCGCAGGACGGGCAGGACGGCGGCCACCTGGGCGCGGATCCGGGCGTGCTGGGCCCAGGCGCCGCGGGCCCCGTACAGGGCGGCGCGCTGCCAGTAGCCGGCCAGGGCCAGGTGGGCGTACGTGCCGTGCAGCAGCCCCTCCAGGGGGCGCGGGTCGGTGCGCCAGGGGGCCCAGTGGCGGGGGGTGCGGTCGGCGGTGTGGAGGGTGAGGACGTCGGTGAGGGCGGCGAGCTTGCCGTGCTGCACCTCGTGGACGAGGGTCGCGGCGAGGGCGGGCGGGGACTGGCCGCGGGCGAGGACGGAGCCGGCGGCTGCGGGGAGGGTGGCGCCGCTGGAGCGGGCGCCGCCGCCGAGCGGGACGACGGAGCGCAGCAGGCGGGCCGCCTCGTCGGCGCGGGCGGAGTCGTAGCGTTCGAGGAGGGTGAGGGCGCCGGTCCACTGGGTGTCCCAGCGCTTGTGCCCCTTGGGGGTGAGCCGGCGGGCCGGGCGGACGGGGGCGGGGTGGCCGGCGGCGGGGGCCCGGTAGGGGTCGAGGTCGTCGAGGGAGGCGCGGCCGCCGGGCAGGGGGGGCAGGGGGAGGAC
>NZ_JZWV01000754.1 GCF_000966975.1 Streptomyces katrae
GGCTGGGATGCTGGCCCGCATGGCTTCCGGAGGCACCCCGCCACGCCCGACGTCCCCTCGGGCCACCCTGCTGGCGCTCGCGTCCGCGCAGTTCCTGATGGCCCTGGACAGCTCGGTCATGAACGTCTCCATCGCGACGGTCGCCGAGGACGTGGGCTCGACCGTGGCGGGGATCCAGGGCGCCATCACCGCGTACACCCTGGTCATGGCCATGTTCATGATTCCCGGCGGGAAGGTCGGGGCGCTGATCGGCCGCAAGCGGGCGTTCATGATCGGCGGCGTGGTGTACGGCTGCGGGTCGTTCACGACCGCGATCGCCCCGAACCTGACCGTGCTGCTGCTGGGCTGGTCGTTCCTGGAGGGCGTCGGCGCCGCCCTGATCCTGCCCGCCATCGTGGCCCTGGTCGCCCAGAACTTCGCCCCCGAACGGCGGCCGGCCGCGTACGGCCTGGTCACCGCGGCCGGCGCCGTCGCGATCGCGGTCGGGCCGCTGATCGGCGGCCTGGCGACGACCTACTTCTCCTGGCGCTGGGTGTTCGCCGGCGAGGTGGTCCTCGTGGCCGTCATCCTGCTGCTCTCCCGGCAGGTCGCCGACGCGCCGGCCGAGGCCCGGCCCTCCATCGACTTCGTCGGCGCCCTGTTCTCCGTCCTCGGCCTCGGCCTCTTCGTCTTCGGCGTGCTGAAGTCCGGGGTGTGGGGCTGGTTCGTGCCGAAGGCCGACGGGCCTGCCTGGCTCGGGATCTCACCCGCGGCGTGGCTGATCGGCGCCGGGCTGTTCCTGGTCTGGGTCTTCCTCGCCTGGGAGCGCCGCGTCGCCCGGAGCGGCCGGGAACCCCTCGTGGACCCGGGCCTGCTGGGCAACCGGCAGCTGACCGGCGGCCTGACGATGTTCTTCTTCCAGTACCTGGTGCAGATGGGCGTGTTCTTCCTCGTCCCGCTGTACCTGTCCGTCGCGCTCGGCCTGTCGGCCCTGTCGACCGGGGCGCACATCCTTCCCCTGTCGGTGACGCTGATGGCCGCGGCGCTCCTGATCCCGAAACTGGCGCCGGACGTGTCCCCGCGCCGGGTGGTGCGCCTGGGTGTCCTGGCGCTGCTGGCCGGCGCGGTGGTCCTGATGGGCGCCCTCGACCTCGACGCGGGTGCCGAGATCGTGACCGTCCCGTTGCTGCTGATCGGACTCGGCATGGGCGCGCTGGCGTCGCAGCTGGGTTCGGTGACCGTGTCCGCCGTGCCGGACGAGCGGAGCGCCGAGGTGGGCGGCGTGCAGAACTCCGTGACCAACCTCGGTGCCTCGATCGGGACCGCGCTCGCCGGATCGGTCATGCTCGCGGTGCTCACCACCTCGTTCCTCACCAGCATCGAGCAGAACCCGGCCGTCCCCGACACGGTCAAGGGCCAGGCGTCCGCCCAGCTCCAGAGCGGGGTGCCCTTCCTCTCCGACGCCGACCTCAGGACGGCCCTCGACCAGGCGGGCGCCAGTCCGCAGGTGTCCGAGGCGGCCTTGGAGGCCAATGCCCAGGCCCGGCTGGAGGGTCTGCGCGCCGCGCTCGGGATCCTCGCCGTCACCGCCCTCCTCGCGCTGTTCTTCACCCACCGGATCCCGGACGTCCAGCCCCGCTCACCCGCCAGGGCCCCCGCCCCGAGCGGGTGACCCCCTGCGGACGACGCGGCGCCGGTACGCGGCGTGCCGCGTACCGGCGTCCGGCGCCCGGCGCCCGAGGGCGGACCGGGGAGTCATGGTCCCGTCATCGCATGTCCTCCGGGGAGATGATGCACAGCGCCCAGATGATGAAGCCGCTGAGGGCGATGGAGATGATCGCCCAGAACGGGTAGTAGGGCAGGGACAGGAAGTTCACGAGGATGACGACGCTCGCGATGGCGATGCCCGCGATCCGCCCCCACAGGGGTGCCTTGAAGAGGGCGGTACCCACGATCACGGCGATGATTCCGAAGATCAGGTGCAGCCATCCCCAGGTCGTCAGGTCGAACTGGAAGACGTAGCGCGGCGTGTGGACGAACACCTCGTCCTCGACGATTCCCATGATGCCGCGGCAGATCGCGAGCACCCCGGTGATGAGCAGCATCACGGCGGCGAATACCACCAGCCCTCCAGCGGCGGCCAGGGCCGTGTCGGAGTGGCCGCGGGGCGTGGTCGGTGTGTGTGCCATGGTGATCCTTCTTCTTCACGGGCCGGTGCCCGAGGGCCTGCCGGCCGGTCCGATGGGCCGCGCTAGCGCAGGATCTTCTCCTTGGCCACCTGGTACTCGGCTTCCGTGATGTCCCCGCTGGCCCGGAGCTGCGCCAGCTTGCTCAGTTCGTCCGCCTCGCTGCGGGTGCCGGCCGTCTCACGGATGTAGGCGTCCATGTCGGCCCGCTGCTCCTGGACGTGCTTGATCTCGCGGGCACCCATGCTCTTGCCGCGGGCGATGACGTAGACCAGTACGCCGAGGAAGGGCAGGAACACCACGAAGATCAGCCAGAAGGCCTTTCCCCATCCGCCCATCGTGTCGTCCCGGAATATGTCGATGATGATGCGGAACAGCAGCATGAACCACAGCACCCACAGGAAGATCCACAGGACCGTCCAGAAAGCACCCAACAGGGGGTAGTCGTAGGCGAGGAGCTGGCTCTCCATCGTGCGCCTCCTTCATCCAGCACAGCGATGTGCGGGCGGGGCGGCCCCCGCCGGTCGCCTTCAGGATCGGTGCGCGGGGTGACGGTGCCTTCACCCGTGACGGGTGATTCGGGGGCCGGCGGCGCGTCCGTCCCCCCCCCGACGGCACCGGTACGGCTAGCCCGGACCCCGGGTGCCGGAGGTCTGGCGCCGGACGGCCGCCTCCACCGCGCCGAACAGGATCCGCGTGGCCACGCCCACGGCCAGGACGTTGCCCACCATCTGCGTCATCACCAGGATCCGCGCGGGCTCGGTACGGGCCACGATGTCCCCGAAGCCGACGGTGCTGAAGACGGTGAGCGTGAAGTACAGGGCGTCGGCGCGGGTGAGGGACTCGTTGAAGCTCCCTGGCGCGGACTGCTCGATGACGAAGTAGGCCGCCGAGTACATCAGCAGGAACAGCGGCATCGTGGTCGTGAGCGCCTCGACGGCACGCAGCCGGGGGTGGGCGGAGCGGGCGATCGACCGGACCTGCAGGGCGAACACGGCCGTGACGGCGCTCAGGCCGAGCGCGAGGTTGGTGACGTCCACGTCGTGCCGGGTGAAGGGCAGCAGGAAGTACGCGGCGACGAGGATCGTGATCGTGGTCACGCACCGCAGGGCCACGACCAGCGCCGCCCGGCCCTTCCGGACGCGCCCGGGTGCCGCGGTTCCGGCGGGTGGAGTGCCGTCGGGGGCGGAGCCCGTCCTGTCCATCCCAGCCTCCCTGCCGGCCCTCGCCCGTCCTGGGTGACAGCATGGACCACGACGCCCCGGATGGCGGGCATGCGGTGCGGCGGGCCCCGGTGTGCACACGGATGGGCGCCCCCGGCCGTCCCTCAGTGCGACAGGGCCGCCTTGGCGGCCACGATGACCGCGCCGAGCACCAGGCTGACCAGGGCGGACACGGCGACGAGGCGGGGTGGCGCACCCATGCGCACGGATCCGGCGACGGTCCAGCCGATCTGGCCGCACAGGGCCACGCCGAGCGCCAGCCACACCGTCCCCTTGACGTCCAGCCCGAACAGGGGGCCGAGCGCCACTGCGGCGGACGGGGGCAGCGCGGCCTCGACGATGGGCCGCTCGTCCTTGCACACCGTCCGGAACTCACGCCAGGTCAGGTGACCGTTGGTCAGCGAGATGCCGAAGAGGTGCGCGTAGACGTGGGCCGCCCAGAACACCAGGCCCGTGCACAGCAGCAGCACGGACAGCTCCACCCGCGGGTAGGGGCCGCCCGGCACGCCGGCACCCACGATGACGGAGGCGGCCAGCATCGACCCGTAGACGGCGCCCATG
>NZ_JZWV01000746.1 GCF_000966975.1 Streptomyces katrae
GCCGGCGCTGCCCCGCCGCCGGGCCCAGACGCACCTCGCCCCGCAGCTGCGCGAGGCCCCCGCCCCCCGCAGGGCCGACGGGGACACCGAACAGCCCCTGCACGACCCCGGCCTGATGGCGGCCTTCCAGCGGGGTTTCGGCCTCGCCCAGTCGTCCGAACGGCAGACATGACCCCTCACCTGAACACCCGCACGAACCCCAGCAAGGAGCACACCCCCATGGCCGGCGAAGTGGCGACGCAGACGAAGACAGGCAGCCTCTCGGATCTCGACTGGCTGCTCGGCGGACTGGTCCAACGCGTCCCGTACACGCGTGCCGCGGTGCTGCTGACCAACGACGGGCTCGTCACCTGCGTGCACGGCCTGGACTCCGACAGCGCCGACCACATGGCCGCCCTCGCCTCGGGCCTGTACTCCCTCGGCCGCAGCGCCGGAGCCCGCTTCGGCGACGGCGCCGAGGTCCGCCAGGTCGTCGTCGAACTCGACACCGCCCTCGTCTTCGTCTCCGCGGCCGGCTCCGGCACCTGCCTGGCCGTCCTCGCGGACCGGGAGGCCGACGCGGGCGTGCTCGGCTACGAGATGGCCATGCTGGTCAAGAGCGTCCGGCCCTACCTCGCGGCCCCGCCGCGCCGCCCGGTCGCCGACACCGACGCCGTGCGATGAGGGTCTGGGCCAGGGGGGCACACGGAACGGGGGCCGGGGCGCTGCGCGACACACCCTGGCTCGACGACTCGGCCGGCCGGGTGATGCGCCCGTACACGGCCAGCGGCGGCCGTACCCGGCCCGCCGTCGCCCTCGACCTGCTGTCGCTGGTGTGCGCCACCGGGGTCCGGCCGAGGATCCCGCTGGGCGCCGAGCACGTCCTGGCCCTGCGCTGCTGCGCGGCCGCGCCGGCGGTGACGGTCGCCGAGGTGGCCGGCCACCTGCGGCTCCCGGCGGTGGTCGTCAAGGTGCTGCTGTCCGACCTCGTGGAGTACGGGGCGGTACGGGCGCAGGCGCCGAGGTTCCCGGGCGGCGGGGGGTCCTTCGCCGCCGACGACCAGTCCCTGCTGAGGGCGGTGCTCGATGGCCTGCGCCGGCGGCTCTGAGGCCCCGGCCCTGCCCGCGACCCTGAAGATCCTGGTCGCGGGCGGGTTCGGGGCGGGGAAGACCACCTTCGTGGGCGCGGTCAGCGAGATCGAGCCGCTGTGCACGGAGGAACTGCTGAGCGGGATCGGCGAGGCCGCCGACCCGCTCGACGGGGTGGAGGCCAAGACGGCGACCACGGTGGCCCTGGACTTCGGCCGGCTCACCCTCGACGACCGCCACGTCCTCTACCTGTTCGGCACGCCCGGCCAGCAGCGGTTCTGGTTCCTGTGGGAGGAGCTCTGCGCGGGCGCGCTCGGCGCCGTCGTCCTGGCCGACACCCGCCGCCTGGCCGACTGCTTCCCCGCCGTGGACTTCTTCGAACGGCGCGGCATCGGCTTCGTCGTCGCCGTCAACGAGTTCGACGGCGGCCACCGCTACACGGCCGAGGAGGTCCGCGAGGCGGTGGGGCTCGGCCCGGAGGTGCCCGTCGTCCGCTGCGACGCCCGCCTCACGGGCTCCGGCACCGGGACGCTGGCCGCGCTCGTCCACCACCTGCTGTCCACGGCCCGGCGCACCGCCGGGCCGGACCCCGCAACACAACAGCACGCGTACGCCCACCACTTCGGACCGGGGGAACCGCCATGAACCGCTATGAGACGACCGGCCATCTGCTGCTCACCCCCGTGGACCGGGAGGCGCCCGCGCGGGTCGTCCGGCTGCGCGAGATGAACCTGGGGGAGCGGGTGGAGGCCGAACTCGACGCCTTCGCCCGCCGGGTCGCGCAGACCCTGGACGCCCCCTACGCGGGGGTCAACTTCGTCGGCGAGGAACGCCAGTTCTTCGCCGGACTGCACCACGGGCCGGACGCGGCCGCGAGCGGCTATCCGGCGCGGGTGCTGCCCCGCGACCACGGCTACTGCCCGCACGTGGTGGTGCGGCGCCGGGCCCTGGTCCTGGAGGACGTACGGGACTTCGCGCGTTTCGCGGGCAACGCCGTCGTGGACGAGAGCGGGATCCGCTCCTACCTGGGGGCGCCGCTCACCGACCGGCGGGGCATCGTCCTCGGCACCGTGCTCGCGGCNGTCCTCGGCACGGTGTGCGCGGCGGACGTGGTGCCCCGGCGGTGGGGGCTGGCGGGCCTGACGACCGTCAAGGCCCTCGCCGCGGAGCTCACCGAGCTGCTCCAGCAGCGCGGGGACCGCCCCGCCTGAGGCCCCCGGCGCCCGGGTGCGGCCGCTCAGCGGAGGAAGGCCGTGATCCGCTGCCGCAGCGAGCCGGCGTCCAGGCCGTGGGCGGCGGTGTGCTCCTCGATCGTCCCGAACCGGCGCAGCTCGGCGCGGCCCACCCCCAGCGGCAGCACCCGGTGCGGGACGTCGATCAGCGCCTGTCCGGCGGCCGCCGCCGAGGTCCCGGCGAGGTACGGCTCCACCAGGACCACGTCGGCCG